>NZ_JACJPU010000070.1:0-20851 GCF_014696235.1 Sphaerospermopsis sp. FACHB-1194
GGTAAAAGTACCCGTAATTGGTTGGATAAAAACTTATGAAATTCTCCCTACAGGATATAAACCGAAATCTGTCACCATCAGTAAACAAGCTGACAAGTGGTTTATCTCTTGGAAAATAGAAATAGAAGTGTTTAAATGTGATAACTGTGGCTTTGAGATTGACAGAGATTTAAACGCTGCGATTAATTTAAAACAAGAAGCGGTCAGATTGATCGTGTTAGCCTGTGGACTAGATAGTGCCGACACTGCTAGGGTGAAACAGGAAGAAAAAGCCAACTTTTGTTAGCATTAGTTAGCTTTTTTGTATCGGCAGAACACGCTAAATCATCTAAGCTAGATATAAATAACAAAAAATAAAAATATGCTAGATTTTCTTAACCCCCTTTTAGGTCGTCACCCAGAACGCATTAAAGCCAAAGTAGAAATATATACATGGCAAACCTGCCCATATTGTATACGTGCTAAAATGCTGTTATCTTGGAAAGGTGTAAAATTTACCGAATACAAAATAGACGGTAACGAAGAAGCGAGATCAAAAATGGCAGAACGCGCCAACGGTCGCCGTAGCGTACCCCAAATATTTATTAATAGTCAACACATTGGCGGTTGTGATGATCTGTATGAGTTGGATACAAAAGGTCAACTTGATCCGTTGTTAGCTCAGGAAACAGGGAACTCTTAATAGGGAACAGAGAATAGGGTTAGTAGCTAGTTGCTGCAATTAATTTAAAACAAGAAGCGGTCAGATTGATCGTGTTAGCCTGTGGACTAGATAGTGCCGACACTGCTAGGGTGAAACAGGAAGAAAAAGCCAACTTTTGTTAGTATTAGTTAGCTTTTTTGTATCGGAATAGCAGTTATTTACTGATGACCAATCACCAATCCCCAATCACCAATCCCCAATCACCAATCCTCAATCACCAACAATGGATGCATCAGGCTTTAGAATTAGCACAGGTAGCAGGTGAAGCGGGGGAAGTTCCTGTAGGTGCAGTCATTGTTGATGCAGCAGGTAATTTAATAGCTACAGGTGAAAATAGAAAAGAAAGAGACAAAGACCCTACTGCCCATGCGGAAGTGATCGCTATTCGTTCAGCCGCAAAAACCTTACAAAGTTGGCGTTTAGATCAATGTACCCTTTACGTCACATTAGAACCATGTCCAATGTGTGCAGGTGCTATCGTCCATGCACGTTTGGCGACGATTGTCTATGGTGTGGACGATACTAAAACTGGTTCAATACGTACTGTTATTAACATACCCTCAAGCCCCGCATCCAATCACCGTTTACAAGTAGTAGGAGGTATTCTAGAATCAGCTTGTCGTCAACAATTACAGTCCTGGTTTGCAGCAAAAAGACATAAGCATAAATAACAGACAGAGGTTAAACTGTCCAGATAGGAAAACAAAAATTACTCAAGAAAATTTACGGTGGACATAATCAAGTTTGCGTCACATTTTACCAGCTAAATTTCAGCCACCGTTATGAAGGAATTTTACTCTGCGTCTACCAAGTCCCCCTCTCAACTAACAAACATCTCTAAAAATTCTAAGGTGGTTTTTAGTAGATCACAGGTTTCCCCTTGGTTAACTTCTTTAGCCTATAGTTTGGGGCATAATGTGGTGATACCTATGTATTTTGCTAAAATTGACATCCTGGGGCAAGAAAATATCCCCAAAACTGGACCAGTGATTCTTGCACCTACTCACCGTTCCCGTTGGGATTCCTTGCTGTTACCCTATGCTACAGGTCGTTATGTTAGTGGTCGAGATCTGCGATTTATGGTGACAAGCAGTGAGTGTCAAGGAATACAAGGTTGGTTGGTGAAACGCATGGGAGGTTTTCCTGTAGATACTCAAAAACCTGCGATCGCCGCCTTGCGTCATACAGTAGAGTTAATTTCACAGGGAGAAATGTTGGTGATTTATCCCGAAGGTGATATTTTTCGAGATAGCAAAGTTCACCCTTTAAAATCAGGTGTTGCGCGTTTAGCTTTAAGTGCAGAACATCTGCATCTAGGGTTAGACATCAAAATTATTCCTGTAGCTATTAACTATAGTCAACCCTATCCCAATTGGGGAACAGATGTAAATATTCAAATTGCTGAACCTATAAAAGTACAAGATTATATTCCTGGATGTTTAAAACAAAATGCTAAAAAATTGATCGCAGATTTAACAAATAGATTACAACAATTAAGCAATCAACAATCAAAAATTATATCACATCCAGCAGATTCCCTTCACGAAGTGTGGTGAAACCATAGAGATGAGCAAGTCCTAAGTTGACAATTTCATAGACAAAACTATACTTATATTGACAAAAATCAATATATTTTTAGGAAAAAATCAACTACTTGATATATAATACGGTGATATCAAGTATTGAATTGAGACTATTGCCGACGCGAAAACCAAGCAATGATGGTGGTAGTCTTTTTCAGAAACTTAATTGGAACACAATCGCGTCTGGCTAAGGCGTGAAAGTCTACTGAGGGATAACTGCTCCCATGCTCCCGTTGAAGTAGAAAGTAAAGTCTAGTTTTGTCTAGGTTTTATATAGCAGATACACATTTAGGGTTTGCTGAATAAACTCAAAACCTGGATGGATAAAGAGTTTGAGGGTGATAACAAAGAAAATAGGTGCAAGGTTTTGGAAGCTATGAGTAGGAAAACCTTGCACTTTGTTGGTTTTTACCTCGTTTGAAAATACAAAAAACTCCTTGATATCCTCAAACTCCTGACTCCTGGAAATTTTTAATTTTCACGGAAAGACTTTTTCAGCCAACCCTAATTATTCATTACCTGCAATTGGGGCAAAACCCTGACGTTGAATGTTCTCTGTAATACTCCTTGGTTCTAGAAACTGCAATAAATAATCTGGACCACCTGCTTTTGAACCTACACCAGAAAGTTTAAAACCGCCAAAAGGTTGACGCGCGACAATTGCCCCGGTAATATTGCGGTTAATATACAAATTACCAACTTCAAATTCTGCTTGTGCTTGTTCAATGTGGGAAGGTGTACGAGAATAAATACCACCTGTTAAAGCGTAGTTTGTAGAATTGGCAATTTCCAAAGCTTCCGTAAAATCCTTAGCACGAATCACCGATAAAACAGGACCAAAAATTTCCTGCTGTGCAATAACCCCATCTGGGGGAACTTGAGAAAAAATCACAGGTCCGATAAAATAACCTTGATTGGGTGCAGATAACTCCAAAGCTAAAATAGCTTCTTTTTTTCCAATCTCAATATATTCTAAAATGCGATCGCGTGCATTTCCATCAATCACCGGACCAACTTGGGTACTGGGTAAGTCCGCTTCCCCAATATTTAAAGACTTCGTAGCTTCCACCAACCTTTCTACAAAAGCATCATAGATAGGTTGTAAAACAATAACCCGTGAACAAGCAGAACACTTTTGACCACTATACCCAAAAGCAGACTGGACAACCCCGACAACAGCCTGGTCTAAATCAGCACTTTCATCAACAATAATCGCGTTTTTCCCTCCCATCTCCGCAATTACCTTTTTCAGATGCTTTTGACCAGGTTTTAAAATTGCTGCTTCTGCGTAAATTCGACATCCCACTTCTTGAGAACCGGTAAAAGCAATTACATGAGTATCAGGATGATTCACTAAATAAGCACCGACTTGAGAACCCTTACCAGGAACGTATTGAAAAACACCTTTAGGTATTCCCGCTTCAATCAAAATTTCCGTCAACTTAGAAGTTATCACAGAAGAAGTTTCCGCAGGTTTCAGCAAAGTACAATTCCCCGAAACCAAAGCAGCAACAGTCATACCGCAAGCAATAGCCAAAGGAAAATTCCAAGGAGAAATTACAACCGCAATTCCTTTAGGCTGGTAAATATAACGATTAGTTTCACCAGCAACGTCATAGATTACACCTTGATCAAGACGTTCCATCTCATCAGCGTAATAGAGACAAAAGTCGATAGCTTCCGAAACCTCCCCATCAGCTTCCTTAACAGGTTTACCCACCTCCAAAACTATCCAAGCAGAAAGTTCAGCACGTCTTTCTTCCATCAACTCAGCAGCTTTCCGCAGAATATCAGCACGTTGCTTAACCGGTGTCTTCTTCCAACCAGGAAAAGCAGCTTTAGCAGCTTTCATTGCTTCCTCAGCTTGTTCAACGCTGATTAAACCTACTTTTCCAACAACCTCACCAAAATTAGAGGGATTCAGAGAATCAACAAACGTTGTCGTATTTACAAACTCACCATTAATCAAAGGTAAATAAGTCCTACCCAACTGCTGACGCACATTTTGGAAAGCAACTTGAGAAACCCTTCTTTTCTCCTCCTCAGCATAATCCGTATCCGCAACACCAACAAAACCTTCCTTCTCTTCTTTGCGACTTTGCGCCTTTGCGTGAGAAAAATCTATAATTGGAGGAGCTAACAACTCATCAACAGGCTTATTTTCCAGATTTTGACGTAAAAAAGAACTATTTGCCGTATTTTCCAACAATCTACGAATTAAATAAGCCATTCCCGGTAATAAGTCACCATAAGGACAATATACCCGAACCCGATAACCCTTATCTACCAAGGCTTTGGCAATTTTATCACCCATCCCATAAAGAACTTGCATTTCAAAACGACGACGGGGAACATTGAGACTTTCTGCTATGGCGATCGCCCTAGATTGGGATCTAACATTATGACTACCTATGGCAGAATAAACATACTCGTGATTTTCTAACAAAAGCTGAGTTATCGCTTCAAAATTGGCATCTGTTGCCACTTTATCATTAAAAACAGGCTGTTTCCAGTGTTTTTGTTCAGCTTTGATAGTTTCCTGATCCCAATATGCACCTTTAACCAAACGAATAGTAAGAGGATAACCGCGCTGTTTTAACCATGCAATGACATCTTTTGCATCTTGTTCACTGTCACGCAGATATGCTTGGATAGTGATCCCGATATCTGTACGTTCACGAAACTCCTCTTCCTGTAAAAGCTTTTTGAGAATCTTCAAAGTAATATCTTTATAGGCGTACTGTTCCATATCAAAATGTACTGCTGCACCCAATTCTTTTGCACGACGTAATAAAATCTTAATGCGATCGCTCACCCGTTGTTCACTACCATTAGCATTTAACGGATCAAACTGGGAATAAAACGCAGTTAATTTTACTGAAACCTGCACTTTAGGAATCATTTCCCCATCCGCTTCATCAATAGCGGGGATATGCTGCCATTTTTTCGATGCTTCAACCAACTGCTGCATCAATTCCAGGTATTTTTCTAAATAAGATTGTGCTTCTATTTCCGTAATTACCGCTTCCCCAAGTAAATCAATAGTGAAAGCCATCTTTTCCTTTCTCAGCTTTTCCACCGTTTTGATTACCTGTTGGATATTTTCCCCAGATATATATTTATGTGCTAAAGTTTGCACAGCAGTTTCCACGGTTGTAGCCGCTACCTGTCCCGGCATAGAATCAGGGTTAGCAAAATTCAGCATACCCTTTAAAGCTGCGGGTAATTCTACCGACTCATCACCCAAATATTCTTGCAAATGGGATGCAATTTCTGATTTACTATGTAAAGCGGGTAAAGTATCAATAAATCGAAATAACTGGACTCGTAACCCAGGATTACTCATAGCCCAAGCGAGTAACTTATCATCCCAGCGCATCTGATCGCGCAAAGAAGCCAGAAAAGAACGACTTTCCCCAGTTGCAGCGAGAACCTGTTTAGCAATTTCCTGGGTTTTCGCTTCGTAAGTGTTATTTTGTACTTGTAATACCATAAAATTTGTTAGTAATTGGTAATGGGTAATTGGTAATTGGTAATGGGTAATTGGTAATTGGTAAATTTATTACTGTCACCTGTCACCTGTCACCTGTCACCTGTAAACCGTCTCAAGTAATAGTTTGGAATGTGGTTATATTGAAAGTCTGGAAAAACTTAGCTTTAGGTTACTGGAATAGACGTAAATTCACTATTACAAAAATTTGCCATTCAAAGCGGTGTTACGGAAATTACTTTTGTCTGTTATGACGCTTATCAAGTAACTATGAAGATTTACTCAAGTACCCAATTATTTTAGCAGTTGCCAAAGATGATCAACCAATTCCTCGTGAGGAAGGAGGACCGGTTTATTTAGTCTTTCCCTCACAGAAAATGTTGGTTTTCGAGTGTGGTGGCCGAATAGTAAAGTTAAATTACAGGTGTCAGACTGCGTGATGTTCTATCTTTAGCTGGTGTTAACTTAAACTCTAATGATTTCGTTATCGTGCGTGGTAAACCACCAGCTTACCAGAAAAATTCCAATGAAAGGAAAAATAAATTCAGGTTTTATGGATAGTAAAGAATTAGCACAATATCTAGAAGCTACAGATAGTATTTCTAAACCTTGGTTATTAGTACAACTGCGGCTGAAAAAATTACAAGAACGGCGAGATACAATATCACCGGAAGCTTACGAGCGAGAATTAGCAGATATTCACCAAGATTTAATGAATTTAGGTGAATGGTGGCGAGGTATTGAAGATCAGGTATTTTGAGGTGATAGGTGACAGGTGACAGTAATAAATTTACCAATTACCAATTACCAATTACCAATTACCAATTACCAATTACCCTATAATAAACGGGGTTGAAAAAAGAATGATCACGGTGTAAACAGTCATGGATTATCGGGATGCAGGTGTTGATGTTGAAGCAGGTAGAGCTTTTGTAGACCAAATTCGCAATTTAGTTCACAGTACCTTCAGATCAGAAGTATTAGGTGGTTTAGGTGGCTTTGGGGGCTGTTTTCAACTGCCTACAGGTTATCAAGAACCAGTATTGGTATCTGGTACAGATGGTGTGGGTACAAAGCTAAAAATTGCTCAAATTCTCAACCGCCATGACACCGTAGGTATTGATTTAGTGGCGATGTGTGTTAACGATGTGCTAACATCAGGAGCAGAACCGCTATTTTTTCTCGATTATGTAGCTACTGGTAAGCTGGATAAAGAGCAGTTAACTCAGGTAGTGGCAGGAATAGCTACTGGTTGCAAACTCGCAGGTGCGGCTTTATTAGGTGGAGAAACCGCAGAAATGCCTGGTTTTTACCAAGTCGGTGAATATGACTTAGCGGGTTTTTGTGTGGGGATAGTCGAAAAAAACCGGATGTTAGATGGTTCTCAAGTACAAGTAGGTGATGTAGCCATAAGTTTATCTAGTGCAGGTATTCACAGTAATGGTATAAGTTTAGTGAGAAAGATTGTTAGTGATGGTGGTTTTTCTTGGAATGATACCCCAGAGTTATTAAATGGTCAAACTCTCGGTAATGCTTTTCTCACTCCTACCCGCATTTATGTTAAATCTGTATTAGCAGCATTGAAAAATGGTTTAAAAGTTCACGGTATGGCACATATTACTGGTGGGGGTTTACCAGAAAATTTACCCAGATGCCTGGGAACAGGTCAAGCTATTAAAATTAATCCTGGTAGTTGGAATATTCCCCCTGTGTTTCAGTGGTTAGCTCAAGCCGGTTCTGTTGGTGCAGAATCTATGTATAATACATTTAACATGGGTGTGGGATTTGTGCTAATACTGCCCCCCGAACAAGCAGAACAAGCAATTAGCCATTTTCAATCACAGGATATTCCCTCTTTTACCATTGGTGAAGTCGTGGCTGGTTCTGGTGAATTAATTGGTCTTTTTTAAGCATTCAGCCATCAGCAGTCAGCTAAGACTAATTTGTCATTTCTCTGAAATTGAGATTTTTCATAGCAATTGAATAACAAAAGCTGACGGCTGATCACTGACAACTATATCAGTATCAGTATTTATAGAAATTTTCTGAAAAATTTAGCATTTCTTTATATAAGTAATCAAAAATACTCATGACTGTAATGATTGAGATTTGCTAACGTAGTTTTAACAAATCGCAAAAAAATCATTACTGTAGCCTAAAAAGTAGCTTTAAATACTAGCTTAATGTGCTAGTAATTTCTCGGTTCTATTTCTTGTATGTAAGTGTGCCGCGTTCTTTTATTCAGAATCACATATTTTTGATCAGAGGGGGTTATGGTTGTAAATTTTGCCCGGACTACTGCTTCCACAGAACTGTTAAAACAAGTCTTCCAAAGCCTTGATGCTCAAAGTTGTCCCAGGTTTTTCAACTTTCATTTACACACGGTATTTTCGGATGGTAGATTGCATCCACATATACTTATGGAACAGGCGATCTCCATTGGTTTGAAAGGGCTTACAATTACTGATCATCATGCCGTTGGTGGGTATCAATTAGCACGAGATTGGTTAGAAGATTGGAAATGGAATCATGCTGATAGCAGCATTCCTCATTTGTGGAGTGGTGTAGAAATTAATGCAGGTTTGCTAGATGCTGAAGTACATATTTTGGCTTATGGTTTTGAAATAGAACATTCCAGTATGAAACCTTATCTGCAAAGAAAAGCCTCTACAGGTATAGATTATCAAGCAGCTAACGTTATTGCAGCTATTCATGACGCTGGTGGACTAGCTGTACTTGCTCATCCAGCACGGTACAAGCGATCGCACTTTGATTTAATTCCTCAAGCTGCTGAATATGGTATTGATGGGGTTGAGACTTTCTACGCTTATAAAAATCCTAACCCTTGGAAACCTTGCTCTGTAGAAACGGAAAAAGTGCAAATGTTAGCGGAGGAGTATGGTTTATTTAACACCTGTGGAACTGATACACATGGTTTAAATATACTACAACGATTATAAATAGGAGTCAGGAGAATTTTAGATTTTAGATTTTAGATTTTAGATTAGAGTTGAGGAAAACAATCCAAAATCCAAAATCCAAAATCCAAAATTGAATTACCTGTAGTGAACAAATCTTGCTTAGCAAGATTTGAAAAATTAACAAGAGATTTTTTGTGCGATCTCCATTGCTATAAACTCACATTCCGCATAAGCGGAGAGTAAAAAAATAATTATCTCCAAAAACATTGTTTGGTAAGGGTTTTCAGGATTTTAGTTCAAAAGAACTATAAAATGTTTATTAGGAATTTATCTCATTTATTGAGAATATTTTTGGAGTAAAGTTTGTACAACCCTGAATCTTTCGTGATAATTATTCAGAATTGGATTTTATCTGCGGAATGTGGGTATAAAAATCAAATCTTATCTTTTTCAAATTGCACAGATCCATATTCAAAATTACCACCATATTTTTTTAGTAAACTCTTTAATTTTTTTACTCTAGAATCATTCTCAATACTTTTAGGAGCATTAAATTTACTAACTTTACTGAGTACAGCCCTAGCAAAAACTGTTCCAATAATTTGCGGTTTAAAATATTCAATTGTTTGAGTTAATTGTTCAACAGCACTGATCAAATCCTTACCTTTTAACTCAATAAAATACATTTTTTCTCCAGCATCCATATTATTATCATTAGCCACTTTTTCAGTATTACATACTATCATTAAATAATCACACTTACGCTGATTTTCATCATCAATTACACAACCATCTATTTTAATTCTACAAACTTGTTGAGCAGATAAATTGTTTAGGATATATTTTCGTTTGTTTTCTTGCACAGTAATTTTCTGACCATCATTACAAAACGTACAATCTGGATATTTTTTTTCAAACTCTTGGCAATTGCATTTCATACTTAATCCTCAATTTCAAAAAGTTGATTAAATGTATTAACAATAATCTCAGAAGCTCTATCAATCTCTGCTGATTCAATTAACCCCATTTCTGAATCCAGAATAGAACGAGTAGTACCTTGCTCTACAATAAAAGCATTTAATCTATGAGGATCAATCCAAAGGTTATGATTTACTATTTCTTCCACCTGTTCCGATTTTTGCAAGCCTAACTGATGGGCATATAGTAAATTGTTAAATGACGAAAGAATATAGGGACTGTGAGTTGTTAAAATGATTTGATTTGCAGCTTGATTTGCCAGTAAAGCAATTAAATCAATCATTTGCTTTTGTGCAACAGGAAAAAGATGCGCTTCAGGTTCTTCAATAACTAAAAATACATTCCGCTGATTAAGAATTAAAAGCAGAATCAGTAACAAAATCCAAACAACCTCTTGTTGTCCTGATGATGCAAAGTTGATTAAGGTGCTTTTTCCATTGCCAAAATCAATTCTTTCAGTACCATTTTGATAGCGATAAGAGCCTTTGAGAATAGAATCCACAATGTTTTGAGCTAGAGTGATAACTCGCTTTGTTTCACTATTGGTAGAAGTAGAAAGTTTTTCTTTAATTAAATCACCAATTGCTTGATTAAAAATAGGTTTCGCGCTATCAATTCGATTAATAAAATTTTGCATTAAATAATCTAATTTTATTAAACTATCTGCTGCTAACTCAGTGTTACCAGATATCAAATCCTCTCCCATGTCAATGTTATAACGCTGTTGAGATAGAATAGTAATCAGACTACGACCAGCAGGTAAAAATAGCAAATCTCTATCATCATTAAATAGTTGGTTTACTTCTTTTGTGATATTCTCAAATAGAGCTGCTTCTTTAGCCTTAATAGCACTAATTTCACGGGAAGAAGAAAATAAACCTCTCGAACTCATCTGCTGCAATTCAGTATTCAAACTTCTAGATTGATCTACTAAATCACGGAACTTTTGTTTAAAAAAATCATCAAAATCAACAGTTGTAAATTGGTTATTGGTAGAAGGTTTAACTGTGACTTCCATGCCGTTTCCATACTGATACTTTAATTCCATTTCAGGAAATTGTAGTACCGAACCATACATTTTAATAAACTTCTGTTTTGCTCGCTTGGCAAAAGTAGTGATAGTATCTTCAAACTGCTTTTCGTGGTAGCACTGATACAGATAGGTTGTTAAATCATCTCTCAAAGATTTAAAAAAGAAGATAGCTTTGCTAACAGTGCTTTTACCACTAGCTTGTGAACCAATAAAGATAAGTATGTCTTTAAGTTCAATCTTTAAGTCTGTAATTGGTCCAAAATTTTGAATGATTAACTGCTGAGGCATAAGGGAAAATAAAACTTACTCAATCATAAAATATGTTATCAACATAATTATACCCAATAACCCCGCTTTTTTGTCAGAATCAGGTGGTTATAGAGTTTCGACTACGCTCAACTACCGCGACTTGTACTGAGCCTGTCCTGAGCCTGTCCTGAGCCTGTCCTGAGCCTGTCCTGAGCGGTGTCGAAGGGCGGTGTCGAAGGGCGGTGTCGAAGGGCGCAGTCGAAGTAAGTCGAGATAGTATCCAGGATTCAAGGATTTACAGGATAATTTTTGTCTGTGCATCAGGTGGATATAGTACGTTAGCGTATCCCTGTCGGGACTCGTAGAGATAGCTTACCGAAGGAAGGTATCCCACTCATCACCAAACCTCCTCATCCTTCTCTCTTCTTCCTTCGCTTCCTTCGTGTCTTCGTGGTTCATTCCCTCTTATCCTTCCCTGATACAACACGACAAATTACCGTTAAAATAGACGCTTATCACCCATGATATAAAAATTATACCCACTTACCCCCACTTCACCCCAAACCAACCACCCCCCAAGGAAAATTGTTAAAATCTAATTCAGAAAGTGCCACACATCCCAGATGAATGGTAAAAAAGATGGTACAAAAGATAGTAGAAAAAATAAACTTGTAAAATAAAACACACGGATATTCAAAAATGGTTAAAGCATCTGCTAACAGTAATCATGCTAAGTTCGACTTTGAAGACGAAAAATTTAACGCCCCACCATCCCAAACCCTCCCCTGGTGTCAAATGATCAGACCCCGCTATGGTGAAGATGGTTTACAAAGTTATGGTTTAGCCCTTAAACTCGATAATGCTCAAGCTGTGGGTTTTCAACCTGATGATAATTGGCAAGAAATAGAACATGAATTTGATTCTGGAGAAGTAGACACATTTTTTATTACCACTACCCCCAGATTAGTAATTATCCGTCGTGGTCCCTTATCCGTTCAGGACCGAGACACAAAAATTAGATTAGGTACTTTTAAAGATTACAAAGATGATTTTTTAGCTAATAAACTGAAATTTAAAATCTACACTCGCCATCTGATTTTTTTAGTCGGTGAAGATAAAAAGTTTTTACATCAATCACCTTTACAATTAACTCTCAGTGGTGCAGCGGGCGCAAGTTTTGGTAAGAGTTATTCTGAATATCAACAAGGTAGACTGACTGGGGGTTTTGCGGGAGAATTAGAAAAAGCTTATGCCAGTTTTCAGAATAAACCATTAACTCCCAAAGGTCCATTATTTCATGCACATGGGATTTTTTGCCCGATTATTGAATGCGAAGAAAGAGGTATTGAACCGAATATTGTTTTGGTGGCTGCAACTGTAAATTATGAACATCCTAAAGATTCAAATTTAACAAAATATATGATTGCTTCTGATTCTCCTGAATCGGAAATAATTTGTAAGATTTTTGAAGATTACAAAGAATTTGGTAAAGAATTTATGAAACCAGATGTTTCTAAAGCAGAAATATCTGGTGTTACCAATTCTTATATTTACGCCGATGATGATGATTTTGCTTATCCACCATACTAGGGACTAGGGATTAGGGACTGAGGACTGGGAAAAAGCAGGGGAGCAGGGAGCAGAGGGAGATAGATCAGTTATGACTTATCGCTGTTTACTGTCACCAGTCACCAGTCACCAGTCACCAGTCACCAGTCACCTATTCTCTCAACAATAAATAATATAGTGATCCATTGCCTCCAGTAATTCCAGCGCGATCGCCCGCTAATTTACCAGTACCCATAAAGTAATCTACTCTACCAGGTCCCCTAATCGCGCTACCTGTATCTTGATCTAATACAAACCGATCAACTCTGCGTCTTTCTAACCTCCCTCCACCCGCAGGAAAAGGAAACGCATTTTGAATCAATGCTAATGCACCAGGAGGCATGAGAGATTTATCCGTAGCAATGGAACGTTCTGCGGTTACGGGGACGTTAATACTACCTGTAGCTGGCGCACCGTTGGTTTCTTGGAAGAATACAAATCTTTCCCAGCGTGGTAAATAATTATTCATTTCTCTGGGATTTCTGCGGAAATAACTAATTAATTTAGGCATGGTTAAACCGCTTAATGGCAATTTACCATCTTTTGCTAGTTCTCCACCAATGCTAGTCCAAGGATAATCCGTTCCTCCGGCAAAACCTACAGAAGTTCTCCGTCCATTGGTTAATCTAATTTGGGCAGAACCTTGAATTTGGATCATGTAAGGTTCAAGGCGATCGCGGAACCACAACATTTCTAAACCGCGTAATCTGCCTTTATGTCCTTGTAAACCATCTTTACCTTCCAATTCTACCCTTTTGGGATGGGGTTTTTTCCATTCTTTAAAATCCGGTGGTACTCTATACATAGGATATCTGTATACAGAAGTTCGCACCCGGCTGGCAGTATACACAGGCTCATAATAGGCAGTAAATTTAACCGTACCCTTGCCATCGTTCCCTGTAGACTGGTAAAAAGCAAACTCCCGATGTACAGCCGCTTGTAGTTCTGCTGCTGACTTAGAACTCACCACCAGTTGTCGGAAGCGTAATAAACTCCGACGTACCCGATCTAGAGTAATCTCCTTGATGGGGTAGTTAACATATATTTCCGCCGCTCTATTAGTTTCCAGATAACGCAAACTGTGATCAATGGAAGTTAATAAAGCTTGGCGATCGCCATTTCTCCCCCAAAGTTGCTCATCCCAACCCAAGCATCTTTGAGAATTACAAGCAGTTTCCGGGGAAATAGGTTGCAGTGCTGGTACAACTTCAGGCGTATTTGGTGCTGGTACTGGTACTGGTATTGATTCTGGTGCTGGTGCTGGCAGAGGAATCGTTACTTGAGCTAAAACTGAGCTAACAGGACTTGTACAGGCAATTCCCAGACTCAAGGAAAACAAAGCAAGGGTTTTTCTCATCATCTTTCAATACTAGAACTAAAAATCGGTTCTACCCGAATCCCTATAATCTTAGAAGGACGTACCACCATATATTCGCCTTGAATATTTTTAATCGGTACGTTAATAAAGTCATTAGAAGCAGACTTTGGTACAAGTTCACCACTATACCACTTTTGAAAATCTTGAATAGTGGGAAAGCGCACTTCTTCCGGATGACCACTTTCCAACAGGAGGTGAATCGCATATTCGTTGGGAGTTCTAGGCATAAATTCACATTATTTTCTATACATCCAACCTATTGTTAACCACGTCAGCCCCCAATGAAAAGGGTAAGCATACGGGAGAAGTGCCAGATGTACCAAAATACGGCAACGAACCGTAATTTTACTTTCCCAAAATGACGCTGACTTCCCCCTCAACAGTTCCCGACTTCTCAAAATTAAGATCCCTGATTTCTCACAGAAGTCGGGGATCTGAAATGGGCTGAAAAAATTTAAGAAAATAGTTTTCAAACAAACAGTTGTCAAAAAAATAGTTTAAATCGTGCTAATTGATTTTCCATAGTCACGGTGAGGATTTTATTCAGTTCTGCACCGTCCCTAAATTGTAAAATTTGCTGTGTGGGTAAATCAAAGGGAAATTGTCCTTCTAATTCTGGACGTTGCATTTGTCCTAGTACAATTTGTTCAGAACGTTTATTTTCCATTGCATAACCAATTTCTACACAGACGTTAGGACTAGGAATTAATTGACAAGTTTCTTTCCCATCAATGCTGGTAATAGGTGTGGTATCCGCAATAAATAATAAACTCTTACGGATTTTCCGCATCATGGTACGATTTAACCTTAGCGGTGCATGACTGGGACGGGATGATTCTATTAATGTTAGGGGTAGACGGGATTTACCATTTAAAATTTGCAAACTTTCTTGCAGTTGTTCTCTGAGCAAATCACTAGATTTTGCATATTCAGTTTGATAGCAGAAAAAAATTGTTGGTTCTAACTGCGCTAACAAACTTTGTTTAGTTAAATAAATTTCATGACTAATTAAGTCAATGTTCGCTACACAATAACCACCACTACCCTCAATATAAAATTCTATATTTTCACCTTCCAAATAGCGCCTAAACCAAGTTGATGCTTTGACTTCATCGCTATCTTCTAAAAAATCCGCACGCAACCCTGATTTTAGCAGGCTTTTTTTACTCAAACGAATATCTGGAGGGCGTTTCTCCAATTCCGTAATAGGTTCATAATCCTGTAGATACCACGCTCTGAGCGCAATAATTGACATAAATCGTTATTTAAACTGTTTTTCTATTCAATTGTAGTACAAACTTACGTATTGGTGATTGGTGATTGGTGATTGGTGATTGGTAATAAATTATTACCTATTACCCATTACCCATTATTTCTTATTTATTACCAAACACAACAACACCCAACATCTACTAGCTTGGTGTTTCCCTCCCCTTGTTTATACTATCCAGGGATGTACTTTCTTTCATCACCTTGATCAACAAGGAATGAAAACCAGTTACATTGCCCCCTGATTCTCACTAATTTGAGGGAATATAAGCGTTCGCGTTGGGTGTTGCGGTGTTTCGACGAGACAGATAGGAATTTAACAGCTTTTTAACCTCTTACTACGTTTCTTTTCTCTTGTCTTTCCTTTTCTTTTCTTTTCTTTTCAACTCTAGCTGTTTGATCTGCCAGGGAAGCTTTTTTCTTTAGCTTCAACTATTAAAATAACACCTCAAAAATTATTTGTCTATAGTCTTTCTCTTTTTGCAATTAAACTTTACTTTTATCGGAAAAATGATTTAAGAAAAGTTGAGTAAATAGGTCAATTACATCCAGAAATATTTTATTAGCAAGGGTTTCTATTTTATTACTATTTTATAGTATTCACTCATTTATATTTTAAGTTTTGAAACAAATCTATTTAGGGTTTCCTGAAAAAGTTATCTGTGAGGGTACAGGAGTTCAAGGAGTATGGCTACGCCACGCTTACTTCGACAGGCTCAGTACAAGTCGCTATCAAGGAGTTTTTTGATTTGGAAATTGTGCCAATACTAACAAAGTACAAGCTTTCTGAGGCTCACAGTACCTAAAACCTTGCACAATTTTAATTTTAATCATCCTCAATCCCTTGATTTATCTAGGTTTTACATTTATTCAGCAAGCCCTATTTACGCCGTGCTGTACTAGCTACTAACCCTCTTTTGGTAGTGTGAAATTTAGATTGGGCAAACAAGAGATGCTAACGGCGCACGTAACATTATATTGCGTGCTTTGAGAGATTCCTCCTTTACCGTCAGCAATGATGGTATTGCTATCAAGAATTGGTAATTGCTTTTAACAACATTAACTGACGGATTTGTTCACGCACACTCATGAGGATTTTACCTAGATGATTTTGACCTGTTTTATCTACTCCACAGCCCCAAAAATAATCTGTGGGTGAATTTTCCACCAAAATTTCATCCCCAGTAACTAAAAGCACTTCTCTGATGTCTGCATGAGTGAGAAATTTTTTTAGTACAGCTGCTCGCATCACATTAGTTTTTACCAGATCCCAATCTGAGCGCAGTTTGCGATCGCCACATCGACCTAAAGCAGCCGCTTCTTCAGGGGTAGGTGCAGCATAGATTAAGGGTATAAAAACCTCATCCTCACTACCAGCAAACTTTTGCGCTTGATAATAATGTTCAACTGTTGGCCAGTAAGTACCGTCAATTTCGATAGGGTGGGGAGAAAAGTTAGAAAAACAGCCATAGGGCTGCCAAACTTTGTAAAAGTAAATAGTCATTTGAAAATTTCTCTTTTATAGCAGTCAGCAGTCAGCTATCAGTGATCAGCATTAAAATCCGTTGGCGACCAGGATTTATAATTCAATTTTGTACTTCATTCATTTAGCTGTAATAGGCTGTATATTAAATTTTATATTCCTGTTGACTTCCGTGCAGCCGTACTAGCCTCAAGACAGAAGAGGGTTTGTTGAAGATAGAGATATTAACGCCAGTATCAACATCCTAAAATTAGGATTAAGTACCGCAGGACATACGGGATACGCTACAGGAGATTTGCCCTCTTGGGCGATTGGTGTAAACCTGTCGTCTAATGGCGAGTCTGTGAATGTAGAATCTCCTCGCTTTTAGGCAGGAGAGTGTCAATTTGGTAGCCAAAATAATGAATTTCTGAAGTTCTTATGAAGTCCAAGAGTGAGGCAAGTAACGACTTTGTTGATGGCATCTTGCTATATCAAATTCTCCAATGGCATCACATGATCAGTAACGTTCAACCACTTACCACCATCTCAAATATAGATTTAAACATGGTCTGGGATGGTTTATTTCATGCTTTTGACTAGATATTGACTGTGATAGGTATAATTTTACTGTAGCAAGCTGGCAAACGTGAAGATGTTGCTTGGTCAACACAGACTTTTGTCGGTTCAATACTGATCGGTGCTGGGTTGTTTGATTTCGTTGAAGGACTTATAGCTCACCACATTCTCGGTATCCATCATGTCAAACCAGGACCCCATCAGTTAGCCTGGGATTTGGGATTTTTGGCTTTAGGAGCTGTGCTTGTTATTATAGGCTCGAAAATGATACTTGGAGGCAGGAGGCAGGAGGCAGGAGGCAGGAGGCAGGTGAGAAAATTAACAATTACGAATTACGAATTACGAATTACGAATTATGAACACGGATGCTTTTGAAAAAACAAACTGGGTTTGGCAGTTGTATTTATTTCAGGAAAAAGTAGGAGAATGGTTTGAATACCAATTTTCACGCTTTCAAAAAACCCTGCCAGAATTACCTCCTGGTTGGTCAATTAGTCCTTGGGTAGCTGAATTACTAAAAATTCTATTTTGGCTGATACTGGGTTTATTTTTCGTTTGGGTAATTTGGCGTTTATGGCAAGAATTTAATACTTACATTTATGCTTGGCTGGCAAGATTTGATCATGCCTTTATTTCCCAGAATAAAAATCAAGCTAATGAGTTATCTATCAGCTTGTTGTTAACTAAAGCCCAGGAATTTTACCAACAGGGTAACTATCAGGAAGCTTGCCGTTATCTATATTTAGCTATGTTACAGCAACTGCATGAAAAAGCGATCGCACCTCAACAACCTAGCCGCACAGACGGCGAATATCTGCAATTACTAACTTCTAGTGCAACTCCTGTTCAGCCTTATGAAACCTTAATTACCACCCATGAGCAATTATGTTTTGGTAATAATGAAATTTTGGCAGAAAATTATCAACAGTGTCATCAAGCTTATCAAGAACTGTTTAATTAGTAATTAGTCATTAGTTATTAGTTATTAGTCCCCAGTCCCCAGCGATGCACTGAGCTTGTCGAAGTGTCCCCAGTCACCAGTCCCCATTCACCAGTCACTAGTCCCCAGTCACTAGTCCCCAGTCACCAGTCCCCAGTCCCCATTCACCAGTCCCCAGTCACCTAAAAATATGAAACGCCGTAACCGCATTATTTGGCTAGGTGCGATCGCTCTAGCAGCCATAATTTTACTTAGCATAACAGTTGCTCCTAGCAGTAAAATCAATAGTGGTTCTAGTTATAATCGCGCACCTGAAGGTTATGGTGCTTGGTATGCTTTTATGCAATCTCAAGGCACAAATATCCAACGTTGGCAAAAGCCTTTTAGTGATATTGAAACCGAAACAAACCCTGTAACTTTGCTCCAGGTGAACAGCACTCTCAGAAACCCAATGTTTTATTCACAACAAATTGAATGGGTAAAAAAAGGTAATACCTTAGTGATTTTAGGTGTAAAACAACCACCAACAGCGGCAGAATTTAGCAGCAATCAAAAATCAGCTTTTGGGGATGTCAAAATCGACACTAGCAGAAGATATCAAAAATCTCAGTCAGAACAAGAGTTAGAACAAGAGTTAGAACAAGTTTTGTTAGGCGATCGCTATGGTGCTGTAGTCTGGGAAGAGAAATATGGTAAAGGCAAAGTCATTTTCGCTACCACTCCCCATTTAGCCGCCAATGCTTATCAAGAAGAAGCAAATTTCGTATATTTAGCAGATTTAGTTACCAAAGGTAACCAGAAAATACTTATAGACGAATATATCCACGGATACAAAGATCCTGATATCAGAGAGAAAGAAGGAAGAGGCGATTTATTGGGTTACTTGGCGAAAACTCCTTTATTTCCAGCATTGGTACAGGTGGTGGTATTGTTATTAGTGCTAATTTGGTCTGAAAATCGCCGCTTTGGTAAACCCGTCACTTTAGATACACCAGTTATAGATAACAGTCAGGCTTACATACAAGCATTAGCAGGAATTTTACAAAAAGCAGAATCTAGCGATTTTGTACTGGAAATGGTCGGAAAAGAAGAACAACTGCAACTACAAAAAGTATTAGGATTAGGTCAAATACTAGTAGAAAATGAAGTTTTACTCAAAGTTTGGCAAGATCAAACAGGTAAAAATGCAGCAGAACTAGATGCAGTCTTAAAACTACAAGTAAAAAAACACCGAATCAGTGAACAAGACCTGATAAGCTGGTTAGGGAAATGGCAAAGTCTACGGAAAAATCACAATTCAAAATCTAACATCTAAAAATTAATCTTTAACTCAAGATTTGATAATCTACTGATCTATCAAATATTCTGACTCCTGACTCCTGACTCCTGAATTATTAGCAAGTTGCTAGTTATAACCGTGATGGAAACATAGACAAAAAATTAATTCTGACTCCTGACTCCTGACTCCTGACTCCTATTTCTTGATTAGCAACTTACGTTATCCATAAAAATATGAGTGCAACACATCCTGTATTAATTCGCCTTGGACAAGGACTAAACCAAATAATTGTAGGACAATCCAACCTAGTTAAGCAATCGCTAATAGCATTGTTAGCAGGTGGACACATAATTTTAGAAGGTGTTCCCGGAACTGGCAAAACACTCCTAGTCAAAGTGTTAGCGCAGTTAATTCAAGCAGATTTCCGACGGATTCAACTTACACCAGATGTTTTACCATCGGATATTACAGGAACAAATATTTTCGACTTAAATAGTCGCAACTTCGTACTCAAAAAAGGTCCTGTTTTTACAGAAGTTTTACTCGCTGACGAAATTAACCGCACTCCCCCCAAAACACAAGCTGCACTGCTGGAAGCAATGGAAGAAATGCAAGTCACCTTAGATGGTGAAAGCTTACCATTACCAGATTTATTTTGGGTGATTGCGACGCAAAACCCCCTGGAATTTGAAGGTACTTATCCCTTACCAGAAGCACAGTTAGATCGGTTTTTATTCAAGCTAGTTGTAGATTATCCAGATCAAGCAGCAGAAAAGCAAATGTTACTAAATCGACAAGCGGGTTTTGCAGCTAGACGCTTGGATATTGCCAAGTTAAAACCAATCACTACAGTAGCTGATATTTTAGAGGCTAGGCAAGCCGTTAAACAAGTTAAGGTATCTGAAGCTATAGTTGATTATCTCTTGGAATTGGTGAAAAAAACTCGTCAATATCCTGATTTAGCTTTAGGTGCATCTCCTCGCGCTGCTGGTGCTTGGTTACAAACATCTCAAGCATCTGCTTGGTTAGCGGGTAGAGATTTTGTCACACCTGATGATATCAAAGCTGTTGCGTCTCCACTGTTGCGTCATCGTTTACTTTTGAAACCAGAAGCAATGCTGGATGGTTTACAAATTGATGCGGTAATAGCTGCGGTAATTAATCAAGTTCCAGTTCCCAGATAATCAGCAATTTGCTGTTTTTATCGGGAGCATCCCAATTTTGAAAAGATAACCGCAGCAACACGAAAACATCTGCTATATAAAACCTAGACAAAACTAGACTTTACTTTCTACTTCAACGGGAGCATGGGAGCAGTTATCCCTCAGTAGACTTTCACGCCTTAGCCAGACGCGATAAATTAATTGCAGCGTTTAGAT
>NZ_JACJPU010000071.1:0-20265 GCF_014696235.1 Sphaerospermopsis sp. FACHB-1194
CAATCACCAATCACCAATCACCAATCACCAATCACCAATCACCAATCACCAATCACCAATCACCAATCACCAATCACCAATCACCAATCACCAATCACCAATCACCAATCACCAATCACCAATCACCTTATCTTTAGGATAGATTAAAATCATCGTCAAATCAAAGATATGAATTTATTGATTTATGTTCAAAGCAACTGGTTTTTGTTTGGTGTTAATAATTTTTCTCAATTGGTAAACTTATTACAATTCCCCTTCATGCAACGTGCCATTATCGGTGCTGTATTAATGGGAATACTGGGCGGTTTACTGGGTAGCTTTGTGACTTTGCGCCAGTTATCTTTTTTTAGTCATGCTGTTGGTCATGCAGCTTTAGTAGGGGTAGCATTAGGAGTGTTACTAAATACAAATCCTCATTGGATGTTGTTGCCATTTACTTTAATTTTTGGTGTAGTTGTCCTCTATTTAATTGACAAAACAGATTTAGCTAGTGATAGTGTTCTGAGTATAGTCCTATCCGGGTCATTAGCTATTGGTGTGATCCTCAGCAGCATGATTGAGGGATATCGTGGTAATTTGATGGCGGTATTATTTGGCGATATTCTGGCTATTGATAGGACGGATTTAATTTTGACGTTGCTGGTGCTGTTGGGTAGCAGCATTTTTTTATTGTCAACTTTGCGATCGCAAATTTTGTTAACCCTTAACCCTGATGTTGCCCAAGTCCAGGGCGTTCCTGTTCAATTATATCGCTATGGGTTTGTTATTTTACTATCTTTAGCCGTGGCGGTGGCAATTAAAGCTGTTGGGGTTTTATTAGTAAATGCTTTTTTAGTCATTCCCGCTGCTACAGCCAAACTTATCAGTCACCATTTTAGCCGCTTTCTCATTCTATCGGTGATAGTTGGTTCTTGTAGTAGCATCGCTGGAATGATGGTTTCTGGAGTGTTTAACCTGGCCTCTGGTCCGAGTATCGTTCTAGTGCAGTTCCTGGTGTTCGTCTTTGTTTTTGCTGGGGTGAAGTTCGGGAAGCAGGTAATAGGGAACAGCTGACAAGTGATGGGGGTGAAAGTCTTTTTATATATCGGTTTTCTCATCTTGGCGGTTGCTATCAAAAATAAATAAAATTTTTTTTGAGAAACCCCTTGACTAATCCTTTTTCCTCTGCTACATTTAGTAATCGTGGCGAACATAAAAAAAGCCCGCGCCGGGATAGCTCAGTCGGTAGAGCAGAGGACTGAAAATCCTCGTGTCACCAGTTCAAGTCTGGTTCCTGGCATATAATTTCAAAATTAATAATTAGGGTTTGCTGAATAAACCTAAAACCTTGATGTATCAAAGGTTAGAGGCTGATAAACACAGAAATTAGTGCAAGGGTTTTGAAGGGTATACCGGAAAAAGTGTGCATTTTTGGGGATTTCAAGAGATGGCAAAGAAATTTTCAAATCTCCTCCTGACTCCTGACTCCTGACTCCTATGCCCTCACGGAAAGACTTTCTCAGCAACCCCTAATTAATCCTTGCCTAGATTTTGCCTAAATGGTTTGAAAATCTAGGCTATTTTTTTGACAAAAATAAAATCTATAATCATATAGATATATAGTTTATCCCCTCACAATAGTATTATCAAAATTTTCGTCAGCAAGCAGTTTCAACCCACATTCCGTTCTGCTTTCCGTGCCAACAATCTATCACGCAACCCTTGGGAATCAAATCTTGCCTCATTTATTTTACGAATTTCCTGTGCTTGTTGCTGTCTTTGCTGTAGATACACTTCCACTTCTTGTTGATGATTGAGGTAGAAGGCAATGGTAGCATAGATATTAGCAAGTTTAAGGGATGGATAACGGTTGAGATGTAATTCCTTCAGATAGATTCACTAACGCTTGTGCCATAATTAATAACAAGTTAGTTATGTTTAATAACAGCAAATATTGGTTGAGATATACCTTTGGATTTACTCCCATAGAAATACAAAGAATGATTCCTGAAGTATTCTCTTGAAAATGGACTCTAATTTATATCGCTACATAAAATTTTAGCAACTTCCTTAGATTTGAATGCGATAACATGACATTCAGTGTATTTACTCTTCAGGATTTCTCAAAAATGTCAAAAAAACCAGGTAAAAAAATTGCACCCATACCCATGTCAGCCGACATTAGTGTGGTTGATTTAATTAACAATTACTTCACCGCTTACAACTCTGCCCGGTTACGAGAAGCTTGTCAACTGCTAACTCAGGATATCTTTCAACCTGGTGTCACTGTGGGGGTGAGTCTTTCCGGTGCTTTGACACCAGCAGGTTTTGGAGTTTCCGCCTTAGCGCCTTTAATTCGTCATGGTTGCATTGACTGGATGATCAGCACTGGTGCAAATCTTTACCATGATATGCACTATGGTTTAGGTTTTGAATTGTTTGCGGGTAGTCCGTTTTTAGATGATGTCAAACTACGGGAAGAGGGAACAATCCGTATTTATGACATTATTTTTGGCTATGATGTTTTATTAGAAACCGACGCTTTTATCCGTAAAATTTTGCAAGCTGAACCTTTTCAAAAGCGGATGGGAACGGCTGAATTTCATTATTTGCTGGGTAAATATGTGCGGGAAGTAGAAAAACAATTAGGTGTACAACATTCCTGTTTGTTAGCTACAGCTTATGAATATGGCGTACCGATTTATACTTCTTCTCCTGGTGATAGTTCTATAGGGATGAATGTGGCAGCTTTGGCGTTAGAGGGTTCTAAGTTGGTGTTAGATCCAGCTATTGACGTGAATGAAACTGCGGCGATCGCCTATGCTGCACGGGAAACAGACGGTAAAAGCGCGGCTGTAATTCTCGGTGGTGGCAGTCCTAAGAACTTTTTATTACAAACCCAACCGCAAATTCACGAGGTTTTAGGATTAGAAGAAAGGGGACATGATTTCTTTGTGCAGTTTACCGATGCACGTCCAGATACAGGCGGTTTATCGGGTGCGACTCCAGCAGAAGCAGTGAGTTGGGGTAAAATTGACCCGGATGAGTTACCGAGTACAATAGTTTGTTATACCGATAGTACCATTGCGCTGCCTTTGGTAACAGCTTATGTGTTAAATCAGTGCGAACCTCGTCCTTTAAAGCGGTTGTATGATAGACGGGGAGAGTTGTTAGATACTTTGCAAAAAGATTATTTAGCAGCGAAGGATAAACCAGTTGTTAAGGAAGGTGGGGAGGAAGTAGCGACTTATCCCTGCGGTACGCCAGTGAAGCGTTAGGTAAAACCCATGATCCGACTGGGAATGCATTCCCAGTCTCATTTTCTTTACTATAAACAACTGTGTGATAAATATATTTAGCAATATACCAAACTTGATCATCATAAAGATATTCACAATCGCTATCAACACAAATAATGAGTTTTTCACTGACAAAATCTTTAAACTTTTTTAAAACATCTTTTCCACGAGTTCCTTTAGGAACAGGATTAGGAAAATCAATTTTATCTCTTAATTCTGGTTTGACATTTTCAATAATACATTCCCAAAGTCTTTGATCATAAATATCCTCAACTAATACAGAAATATCACACCCTCTCATCCAGGCATCTTCTACCATTCTTTTAGCCAACATTTCATAATCCTGATCTTTCATTATTTTACCTTTTAAACTTTAATTTATTTAAGTATCTATAATTAGGTTTGATTTTATAATACTCTCGCATTTCTTCCAGCAAATTAATTTCATCTGTGTTTTTAGCTTTACCCAGTAAAGTGCTGAACGTGATTATATCAGGATATAATTGTATTTTTTCATGATTACTTACATTTTGAATAAGCTCTAAACCTTCTCCCACTGTATTAACTTTTTTTATCAAAGTATTAAGTGTGATTTCATTAGGCTTAACATGAGATAATCTTGTATAAGTTTGTTTTTCAATTAAATCAAAAATATATTTGGCATCAGCATAATTATTGACTTTTGAAATAAGAGTAGTAAAAGTGATGACATCAGGAACAATCTGATTTTCTTGGAGAAAATTTAACAATTCCAAACATTCATATTTTGTAAATGAAGTATATGCTCTGATGTGACGATTAAATTGATAAAGTTGAGTAAAACTACTACCAGAGAAACTTCTAAAATCATTTTTTATTTTTTCTACACGCCCTGGCAGTTGTGCATTTTTATCTATAATTGTCGTAATTTCTGTTGAATTTTCGACGGCATATTTAATTTCTTCAATTCTTGTTGTTTTTTCAATCCAGCCTTGATAAAAAATAGTTGGTGAATGAGTTGTAATAATAATTTGACAATTGGGATTTATTTGTCTTATGTTTTCTATCAAACTTCTTTGCCAGTCAATATGCAATGATATTTCTGGCTCATCCATTGATAATATATAAGGTTGTTTATCTTGCAATAGTGTTTTTAATAAAATAATCAGTATTTGTTTTTCTCCAGATGACAAATCCTGTGGTAATATTGGGTTTTGAATACCCTCTTTAATAAAATTAAATTCCTTTTCATCAAATTTTTTATCTGTATGAGTAAATAGGTTATTTATTATTTCAATAAATGTTTTTTTCGGTTCATATATAGCTTCAATTTTAGCTAATTGATTTAGTCTACTTTCTCCATCATCTTGTTTTAAAATTGTTTCAACTTTATTTGATAAATCTCTTTGATAAGTTACAAATTCTAGTTTTAGTTTATCTAATTGATAATCAAGTAATGTGAGATTTGGATCTACACTTTTTTCAACTACATCGAAAGTGTTAATAAATGATGTATTTAATGTGTAGTTAATGTCTTCTTTATTGCCAGTGATACTTCTGTTTTCACTATCAACTCTGATAACAATATCATCTTCTAAGGAAATAATCATTTCATCAATAGGATCAAATAATCTAAAATTTAGTTGACTATCTTCAATTGGCTGAACTGCTTCGTTAAGCATTTTGAGTATTGTTGATTTCCCTGAACCGTTTTTACCAATCAAAACATTGACATCTTGATTTAGTGTCCAGGAAAAATTATTTCCCCACAGATTTTTAATTTCTATTTTTCTTATATACATAGATTTTACTTAATGGATTGATTTATAATTTCTAATAACTTTCAATGATACATTATACCGCAGCCTATGGCAATACCAGCAAAACTTAATATTATTCTACTATTCAAAAATAAAAAACTCCCATCCAGTTATTTTCCTGAATGGGTATCAATCACAAAGAAATCTACAATTCAATTATCAAACATTCCCATAAACAGGAATAGCAGCACCACGTACATCCTTAGCAGCTTCCGAAGCTAAAAAACAAATTACCTCAGCAATAGACTCCGGTTTTACCCATTTATCCGCGTTTTCTGCACCCATCGCTTCCCGGTTGGTGGGGGTATCAATGACACTGGGAAGGACAGTATTTGCAGTGATGTTAGTTCCTTTTGTTTCATCGGCTATAGCCTTAGTTAATGCTATCACACCAGCTTTAGCCGCAGAATAGGCCGCTAATTGTCCTGCAGGTTCTACACTAGCACGAGAACCCACAGTTACAATGCGCCCATAGCCATTTTCTAACATTCTTTTCAGGCTATATTTACAAGTCAAAAAAGTAGTATTGAGATTTAATTCAAATTCATGCTTCCAACTATCAAAGCTGTATTCATGAGTTTTTCCCATTGAAAAACCACCCACCAAATGAATTAAAACATCTACTCGCATCATGCTATTAATGACTTGTTTTACAGATGCTTCATCTTGTAAATTAGCCGGAATAAATTTAATTCTGGCAATATCCGCTGGTGATAAAATTCCTTTGAGTCTTTCCACATCTTTAAGACTACGATAAGGAATAGTAACATCAGCACCTTGGGCTAAAACTGCGGGTGTGACACCTAAACCTAGTCCACCAGTACCACCTGTAAGTAAAACTTGTTTTCCTTTCATGAAAGATGCACTTTTTTAACCTTCATGAATTAAGATAACGCAATTGCTGATTTATACCAATCCAAAATCTAAAATCCAAAATCCAAAATCTAAAATCCAAAATCTCAAATTCCATGACTATGGATATATTTTACTACCCGCACCCACGACACCAATTTTATGACGATAGGAAAGTTCAGCACCAAACCACCCGGTAATGCTGGTTAAAGTTCCCACAATTAATGATAGTAATAAACCCCAAGGTAGTAAATTTGATTCCGCATCACCCCAACGAATAATAAAATTCAAAGTTGTGAAAATCAGGATAGAAATATTCAGAATTAAATGCGCCCAACCTGCGGCACGTTTGCGGACTCTTTCTATTTGTAAAAAGTCACTCATGCCAATAACTGAAGCGATAATACCAGTAACTAAACCTAATCCAATTAACCACACTGAAGCCCTAGCCCAAAAATAATCTCGCGTTAACCAATAACCAAAATCACTACCTAAAGCTGCGGCTAAAAAAGCTATGGGAAAAATTATACTCAAAGGATGTAAAGGATGTCCAGCTATGGATACTGTGCTGGGTACACCACTATCTAAATATTCTCGATCATCGCTTTCAATAATTGGTGGTAAATTGGGAAATGGTGTAGAATTTGGTTCTGTAGTTGCCATCTTTTCATCTCCTATTATTCAGCAGTAGGAATTTTCTCAACATTTTCTCCCCAACCTGGATTTTCTGACATAATCACGTAATCACTTAATTTATTATAATTTTTATAATTTACTATAATTTACTATAATTTACTAATTAACTATCTTTGAGCAAATCTAGAAAATTGAGCATAAAAATTTATCTATCTAGGGATGGAATAAAAAATCTATAATTATATAACTTACAGTAGAAGCAGACATAATTAGGGTTTGCTGAATAAACTTAAAACCTTGATAAATCAAGGGTTTCAGGTGGAAAATCAGGAAAAAAGTGCAAGGGTTTTGAAGGGTATACCGGAAAAAGTGTGCATTTTTTGGGATTTCAAGAGATGGCAAAGAAATTTTCAAATCTCCTCCTGACTCCTGACTCCTGACTCCTGACTCCTATGCCCTCACGGAAAGACTTTCTCAGCAACCCCTAATTAACAGATATTTGTGGTGTTTATTTCTGTTTCAATCACAACATTCAAAGGGTTTATAATAGCAATTGATTATGAAACTCTGGCTAAAACAAAGAGGGCAACCACAGGGGGTTTGCCCCTACATCTGACTCCTGACTCCTGGTATATATCCTGTTTTTCTATCCAGAGTTAAGAATGTAATCGTTCAAAAGAAAGATGGAAAATATCTAGTGATTATGCGAACCTGGGATTGGTAATAAATACGATTACTTGCGATTACTTTAGCTAGGAGAACTCAACATGGTAGCCACTTTAGATGATACAAAACGAAATGCTATTGCAGTAAAATTGGCAGATATGAAATTACTGCAACAGTTAATTATTGATAATGAAGAAAGATTTTTAAGAGAATGTAGTGATGGTGAAATTGCTAATAATCTCCGCAAAATGCTAGATGATGACCGCAAAAATCAAGGTATTCTTGATACTGTAGTAGTTCAATATGGCATTCAAAAAAATGCAGAATCTACAGTACAAGAAATGGTGGCAAAAGTTCGCAAATTAATGCAAGGTAATGAATTAAGTTTCTTTGAAAAAGTATTTCAACATGAGTTATTGAAGCATCAACAAGTAATGAATGGAATTACAATTCATAAAGCTGCCCAGAAAGTTGGTGCTGATGTGATGGCAGCAATTGGACCTTTAAATACTATCAATTTTGAAAACCGCGCACATCAAGAACAACTGAAAGGAAGTTTGGAAATTTTAGGAGTGCGGGAACTAACAGGACAAGATGCAGATCAAGGAATTTGGGCAAGAGTTCAAGATGCGATCGCCGCTATTAGTGGTGCTGTGGGTAGTGCTGTCACCCAAACTTCTGATAAGCAAGATATGAATATCCAAGATGTTTTACGTATGGATCACAATAAGGTAAATATCTTGTTTACAGAATTAATGCAAAGCAATGATCCGCAAAAAATTCAAGAATATTTTGGACAAATTTATAAAGATTTGAGCGCCCATGCAGGTGCGGAAGAAGAAGTAGTTTATCCGCGAGTTCGTCCTTTTTATGGTGAAGCTAACACCCAAGAATTATATGATGAACAAGCTCGCTGGGGTCCTTGGTTTGAAGAATTAAGAGGTATTAGCCCTGCTACACCACAATTTAAAGACAGACTCAGACAAATTTGGGATCAAATTGGCGATCATATTCGTCAAGAAGAAAGCACAATGTTTGCAGCTATTCGTAATAACATGAGTAGCAGAGAAAGTGAGGAATTAGCTAGACAATTCAAAGCCGCTAAGAGCAGAATTCAAGAAAGAATGGGCGGAGAAACTAGAACAGAAGCCGCTGTCTAGAGTTGCTTACTGCTTCATATTGTAAGGGTTTAGCAATGCTAAACCCCTACTCCTCAATTCTGTACTAATTCATCTTATTCCTAACATTCGATTCACTTGTGCAGACTGTAAAGGTTTGCGTTCTATATTCTGGAAAAACTCAACTTCCTTTAAAAAAGAATAGGCTGTTTTAAAATTACTTAAATTCAGTAAAACAATATCTTCATATACTGTATCTTCGGGAACTTTTATATCTACAAATAATTCTTGTAGGTTATTTTGCGCTATTGCCAGATTCAAAAATTTTAAAAATGATTGCCGTTTTTTAGAACGAACATTCAACAAGTACCAGTTATTACTAATAGGTTGAGACGATGAAGATTCTAAAGATTCTATTGGTGGCATAGTGATGAAGTTGATGTGAAAATTGAAAGCTCTGAGCTATCTTAGAACTTGAGTTAATGAATAGTAGCCAAAACCAGATTTTTTAACTTACTACTACTCCCTTCTTGCTAAAATCTCTAACAGATTACTCCTTTTCTTCCTTTGCGTACTTTGCGTACTTTGCGGTTAATTCATCAAAAAATTTGCGAACTACACCGGAACAAGAGTAATCAAAATAGTATAGCAGGAATTTTCTCTAACTTCACCTGTAGCAATAGATTTATTCATGAGATTTATTCATGAGATTTATTCATGAGATTTATTCATGACAAATATTCATAAAAAACTACTCCCCAGATGGGGAGATATGCAGTAAATTAACATCTAAAAAATAATCGCTATCGCTGTAATTTATTTAGACTTCCAATATTTATAAGCTGCATAAGCTAATGTCACCACTCCAGTAATAATTGCAGATTCATCAACTTCAAATTGAGGATGATGTAAAGGATGATTGATGATTCTATCTTTATAGCCTACACCTAAACGAAACATCGAACCAGGGGCGTGATCCAAATAAACAGAAAAATCTTCCGCACCCAGGGAAGGTTCGGGTAAAACTTGCACGCGATCGCTACTCCAAGCTTCTTCTGCTGATGACTGCAATAATTGTGTCAAAGCATAATCATTTTGTACACTGGGTACACCTTGACGATAATTAACTTGATATTTTGCATCATAAGAATTACAAACATTAGCAACTATATTTTCGATCCAATTTGGTAACTGAGCGCGAGTTTCAGGATGGAGCGATCGCACCGTACCCAATAACTGTACTTTATCCGCAATCACATTCGCCGCTCTACCGCCATTAATCTTACCAATACTCAACACCACAGGACGCAAAGGATTTTGAGTACGGCTAATAGCTTGTTGCAATGCGGTAATTACCTGCGAAGCAATCCAAATCGCATCCACAGCTTCATGAGGACGCGCCCCATGTCCAGATTCACCCAAAATCATAATTTCTAAATCGTCTGCTGCTGCTGTTAATGCCCCATAACGAATACCCACAGAACCAGCAGGAATAGAAGGAAAAACATGAACACCTAAAATAGCAGCAACATTATTCATTGCTCCATCTTCTACCATCCAATTTGCACCTTGGGCAATTTCTTCCGCTGGTTGAAATAAAAACCTGATTTTACCACCCAACTCATCAGCTATTTGGGACATTACCATTGCTGTACCTAAACCTACCGTAGTATGTACATCATGTCCACAAGCGTGCATCACTCCTTCTGTTCGTGAAGCATATTCCAAACCGCTACGCTCTTGGATGGGCAAAGCATCCATATCAGTGCGAATTGCCAACACCCTATCATCATGGTGAGTGCTGTGTAATTCGCCGATCACACCAGTTTTACCCACCCCTTCTACCACGTGCAACCCACTAGAAGACAAAACACCAGCCACAAACGCAGCAGTTTGATATTCTTGGCCGCTGAGTTCTGGGTGTGAGTGGATATGACGACGAATTTCTACTAAGCGAGGTGCAAGGTTATTTGCTATCTCTTTGATCCGGGTTAGCATTTAATTGAATGTAATTTACAATCTTTGTTCTTATCATAGATAAGTGTCAACTAGGAAAATGCTTCCATCTGACAAGATATTTAAGAAGCTGTGCAGAGTTAAGGGTTTGACGCTCCCCGCCTTAAAGGGAATTGGGAATTGGGAATTGGGAATTGGGAATTGCTAACAGTAAATAAATTAGGGTGTACCTCACCTCATGAGACTGGGAAACGCTATATATAGTCATCCGGTTTGATTTCTGAATTTATCTGTGTAGGCAGGCAAGAGGCAATAGTTCGACTTCGCTCACCAACCAGGCACTCATGCAAAAGGCTTTTAGAGAATTTTGGTGTACGGAGTTTTTTTCAATAATCAAATAGGAGTCTTATATTGTTGCTTGACTATTATTGTGTTCCTATTCAATCAATAACACGATAGCTAGATACTGTCCATCTAATTTTATAATTATAATAATTGGAAGTGCTTATACTTCTTTAACTTATTCAGATTGTAAGCTAAATATCCGATAGCAATTTCCAAGTTGTTAACTTACCTTTTCTCATTTCCAATATCCTGATTATTACAAGTATAGATTTAAATAATCAACTTAGAACCCCGACTTCTATGATTAATATATCATTAATTGACAATATCAAAAAAAATCGAGGATCTTAATTTATCCTAAGTTTGCAGTTTTCCAACTTGCTAAATCTGCTAAGGATCTATCTCGATAACGTCCATATTTTTCGGGTTTACTTTTTATTTTCACACCCAAATCTGGTACAATACCAAAATTAGGTGGCATGGGTTGAAAATGCTTAGGTGCAGCAGAACTGATAAACTCAAACAAAGACCCCATCATGGTAGTATTTGGTAATATTAAAGGTTCTTTTCCTAAAGCTATTCTCGCTGCATTTGTTCCCGCTAACCAACCACCAGCAGATGCAGCAGTATAACCTTCTGTTCCTATTAATTGTCCTGCTGCTAATAAAGTATGACGTGCTTTAAATTGCAAAGTGGGTAACATTAATTGGGGTGCATTTAGAAAAGTGTTGCGGTGCATAACTCCCAATCTGACAAACTCGGCATTTTCTAAACCGGGAATCATTCTAAAAACTCGTTTTTGTTCACCCCAACGTAAGTTAGTTTGAAAACCCACCATATTCCACAGTTGACCGGCTTTATCTTCTTGACGCAACTGCACCACCGCATAGTTACGATCTCCGGTTCTACTATCAGTTAAACCCACTGGTTTAAGGGGACCATATCGCATAGTATCTTCCCCTCTTTGTGCCATTTCTTCTATTGGTAAACAAGCTTCAAAAAATTTCGCTGTTTCTCTTTCAAAGTCCTTTAATTCTGTTTGTTCTGCTTGACGTAGTTCTTCCCAAAATTGTAAATACTGCTCTTTATTCATGGGACAATTAAGATAAGCTGCTTCACCTTTGTCATACCGGGAAGCCATAAAAGCGATCTCTTTATTAATAGAATCACCTAAAACAATTGGACTTGCAGCATCAAAGAAATTAAGATATTCCATCCCCGTAAAACGCTGTAAATCTGCGGATAAATCGGGGCTGGTTAAGGGTCCAGAAGCTAATACTACAATACCTTCAGGAATTTCTTTAACTTCACCTCTGCGGAAATCAATTAAAGGATGATTTGCTAAAGTTTGGGTTAAGTCTTCTCCAAATACTCCCCTATCAACTGCTAAAGCACCACCAGCAGGAACAGCGTGTTCATCAGCTTTAGAGATGATAATAGAACCGAGTTGACGGAGTTCTTCGTGTAATAAACCCGCAGCGCGATCGCTTGCCATTGCACCGAAGGAGTTACTACATACCAACTCGGCTAAATTTTCGGTATGATGGGCAGGACTGAAGCGTTTGGGGCGCATTTCATGAAGGATGACAGGAACTCCCGCTTGTGCTATTTGCCATGCTGCTTCTGTTCCTGCAAGTCCACCGCCTATTACTTGTATGGGTTGTTGTGTCATAGTTGTTTTTTGTAATTACTTGGTTTAGTTAAATATATTTGAAAATTGTTGACAACCAGGCTATATGAGCATTTTTAGCTTACCTCAAAGGGGTAGTTTTGCAATCCGATTAAGCCACTCTTCTGCACTGGATACTGCCCAAATTAGCAATAGTTCCTCAATAATGACTTCAAGCGGTAACTTACGAGAAACAATGATAACGCCTGTACTTTGCTTCTTGGTAATAAACTGTGCAAACTCTGATGGCATTGTTTTACGATCATGGCTGACAAGGATACGCCCCTGCTGTGCAGCCATTTCCAATACTTCTGAATCTTTTACACCTTCTAAGCCAGCAACAAAGGCAGTTTGAAAATCAATGCTGGGTTCTCGTCGCAGAACTCCCGTTACAATAGACTGATTTAAATCAGCATCAGCTTGATAGCGAATATTCACAATTTCATCTGCTCTCTTGCTGTTTTCGCTGCCTTGAGTTTGTCATATAAAATAGGATCACTGGTTTGTAATGGTTGAGGCATAGCATCAAAAGCCGCTTCCTCATCTGCCAAGTAAGTATCAATCTCAGCGCGGTTAGCTAGATAAAACGTGATTCCTCCATAAACCTGTTCTAGCGTTAGCAGAGGAAAAGATTGAACGATACTTTCAGGTGATAAGCCTTTTCGGAAAGCATAGACAATCGAATCTAGAGAAATCCGTGTTCCTTCCACCCAATATCCATCGTTCCGATACTCTACGTAAGTTTTAGCTGCTATAACTGACATAAATTTACTCGCTGGTCTAGCTATTTATAATCATAATATGATTTGTTTTTTTAAACTTTCAGGAATATAAGTAGACACAATAATTTAAGGATGTGGTAGACTATATCCACACCAACGAAGTAAAACTGCGGCTTGGGCTTTACGGAACATAAAAAGATCAGCTTCTTGTCTGAGGGATATTAAATTTAATCTTTCGTTTTCCGTTAATGCACTGCTAGAATTTTTTTCTAGTAATGTATTATATTCTTCCATATCTGCTGCGGTTTTATGACTATGGAAAATTTGCCAGAGAGTATTATCATCTAATTTATCTAAAGCTGCTATTTCCGCTTGAAATTCCTCTGGTACATCATCCCATGTTGGTGGACTACCTTTTCTTTGGTACAAAGGAAATCTGAACTTTAATTTTTCATCGTTTCCTTGTTCCCAGTCTCAGACTGGGAATGCAAAAGTGAGGCTCTGCCTCAGCATTAACATTGTACATCACTGGATCACTCATTCACCAACAATTGAAAAATTAGGAATAATTTTCATCTTTTAACCTGTTTCATAAAAGTAACTCTTCAGAATGTAAATAATTGCAGCACAAAATGGAGTTAATTGTCCATTAGAATCAAATTCTTGATATCCTTTAATTAGCAATTGAATTTCTTCGCTAGAACATCCATCAATCAGTGGTAATATCTTTTGAATTTCCTTACGTCGTGAAGTTTGTAATATAGGTTGATTCAGTCCTAGATTATCAATTGTTGCCTTTGCCGCATCCATCATTGTATCATTATCACTAGCTATAATTTCTCCAAAACCTGTATACCTAAAGTATTCAGCACAGTTTTCTAACAAGGGAGAAAGTGTCAAATTTTCATCATACCAATACCCTTTCTTTGGTCCACAGTGTTTTTGTGCAGGAGGTATTTTTTGAGGATTTTTCCAGTCTGGTTCGTCACCTTCTCCTGGACAAGAAGCTAAAAAATTAGAGTATTCTAGTGCTAAATTTGGATATGTTGTACGGGGTTTAAAATGTTCAATATGACTAACTTCTATTGTAATACGAACTCCACAATAGCAACATATATAACCTTGTTCTTTTAATAATTCATTGTGGACATCAATTTTTTCAGGTTTCTGAAAGTTATTCCAACTAGGTTTCCAATCATCGTTTTCTTGAGCTTTCCACTTGGAAAAACTTGATGGTTCTAGATTCTTTTTAATATATTTCATCTACCCAAAATCTCTCTTCTTCTAATCAGGACATCTGCACTGGCAAATTCTGGATCATTATATCCAATATCTTGTTCAAGACTTTGTTTTAATTTGCGAGCTTCAGTAATTTTACCATTATCAATTAACCTGAACAACTCTAGAAAACGATCTTTAATTTCTTGTTTGCGGTCAGGAACATCCATTAAGTCTTCTAAAATTTGATTACTATCTCTACCATAGGAAATTTCAGGACGCTTGGCAATTATACCATCATTTGTTTTTTCTAAAATATAAATTCCTTGAGGTTTAATTTCTCCAATTACTTGCGGTGAATGAGTAGTAACTATAAATTGACAATGGGGAAATGTTCTAGTTAAAGCTGGGATAATTTCTCTTTGCCATTTTGGATGTAAATGTAGTTCAATTTCATCAATTAAAACTACTCCATAACCATCAAGTGGATTTTCTAACCCAGGGTTAGCAATAGCTAATCTTCTCGCTAAATCTCCTACCATTGCTAATAAGCATTTTTCCCCATCTGATAATTGATTAACTATTAATTCTTCACTATCTTTTTGTAATGTCATTCTCAAAGGAGAACGACGTACACGCAATTTAGTAAAATTAGGAATTAATGAAGATATAGCTTGTCTAACAGCTTCTAACTGTTTATCTCGATAATTAGGATTATTTTCTAGCCGTAATTCATTTTCTAAATCTTCTTGTTTTCTAAACCATTCAAAGAAAATTCTAAACTCGCTCCCTGTACCAGCCAGAGCATTTTCATAAGTATCTATTTGCGTAAATGAATGTTGTTTTTTGATTTTTAAAGGAATATCAAGAACTGCACGATTAGTTGAATAATAAATGATAACAGGAAGGTTATATTGTTCGGAGGAAGATAATTGATATTTAATATTTTCAACAATCTTGTTTATTTCGGATAAATTGCTACTTGTATCTTTAATGCGTCCTTTTTTAACCTTAGTTAAAGACCAAGTAAATTTTTGAGATTCAAAATTAGTTATTATCTCATTATGCGTTTCATTTTTTTCATTTTTTATGTCTTCCTCTGTAAATGATCTTCCTGAACCAGTCGAGTGTTGAATCGCACTAGAAAAGCGCGATAATAAAATCGCTAAACAATCAAGAATACTTGATTTACCTACACCATTAATCCCAATAAATACGGTTGGTTCTTTTTCATCAAAATCTATTGTTAAATCACCAATTCCCCGAAAGGATTGCATTTTTAGCTGCTTAACTCTCATAATTTTATAGCAAAGTTAGCAAAGGTTGATTATATTTTACAGCATCTTGGTAAACTACTCATTAACCCCGTAAAGAATATTTATTTATTTTCACTCTAACAACCACCCAAACAACTCACCAACCGTCAATTGTAAATCACCAGCAAAAGACGGTACAGGAATCAACATATCTAATTCATCAAATACTTCAATTTGTTGTTGCGGACGATAAACAAAAATAGTCCTTTCACCTGGATCGATTAACCAACCCATTTGAGTACCATATTTTAAACAATGCAAAATATTTTTAGTTACCTTGGTCTGATTTTGATCAGGTGATAAAATTTCAATTGTCCAATCTGGATAGGTGAGAAATGTATTAGCAACTTCTCCATTTTCGTCACGGGGAATTCTATCCCAAACAAAAACCGCAATATCTGGTACTATTGAACGTCCACCAAAGGTACAACGTAATTCAGGAAATGCACGAGCGATTTTTTGAGGTTTGACGACAACATTAATCGCAGGTACAAGTTCACCTTGAAGTATACTATGTTTTCCCTGTGGCATCGGTTTCTGAATAATTTGACCTTCAATATACTCACTAGCTGGTTTCGTTTCTGGTAGTTGCAGAAACTCTTCCAATGTGAGAGTTTTTTGTATTGCGTGTACCATTTTAGTTAATTTCTAGAAAATATTTGTCTTTCAATCTTCAATTTTAAATTTAAGAATTTTTCTACTTAAATAAACTACCTACCACACAACTAAAACCAGGCAATAAAGGCGATATTAAATCATCATTAGCAAACAGAGTTTCTACTAATACTAACATTGCCCTTTCTCTGCGATAAACTTCTATTTGTTGTAATCGCCAATTCATTATCCAATATTCCTGCACACCTCTAGAAGCATAAAGTTTTAATTTCACTTCTTTATCTCGGCGTTCATTTTCCACACCAGCAGAAAGCACTTCAATGACTAATTCTGGCGCACCTGTTAAATGTCCATCATCATCTAATAAAGTTGCTAACCTTTCATTACTTGCCCAAACCACATCAGGAATGACATTATCAGCATCAGTAAAAATAATACCGGGAGCAGTAGCAGCTTCTCCTAAACCGGTTTCTCTAGACCAAAGTGTGAGTTCTGTACAAACATTGTTGCCAGCTTTTTGATGTTTCCAATGTGGCGATCTTGTCACAAATAATTCTCCATTAATTATCTCATAACGGTTGCCGTTATCTGGCAATAGTTCAAGGTCTGAGCTTGTCCAGCGTACTCCCTCATATATCTGGGTCATACGGACTCCTGTGGTGGTGTTCAATAATTATATTATAGACTTGCTGATGAATTTTAGTAAACATAAAGATAAAGGTGAATATAATTCACTCCTATAAAAACAAAGTCCACCTGCGTGGACTCAAGAATATATTATTTATTTATTTATTGCAGCATGAATATCAACTACTTAATCCTTGAATAAATGGCGATATTGCAGCCACAAAATCAGCCGTTGATTCATAGGGTAAAACATTTCTCCCCTTAATTTTTATTCCCCTTCCTTGGGGTAAACAAGAAAGATAACTAGCTAAATTAGCTTCTGCTGTATCTGTTTTCCCTTCTTTACTAATAGCTGATGCTTGCTCTCCAAAAACTACTAATGTCGGTTTTTGCATAGCTGCAATATCATGACTATAATCCCGTTGCCAAAATCTCGCCAAAAAAGAAAATACAGCATAGCGTCCACCCATATTTTGAGCATCTGCTATTAAAGTATTTAACCATTCCTCATCAACAGCATCACCTGATGCAAACAATCTTTCTGTGGAAAAAGAAACTAAAAATTTGCGAGTACGTGCATAACGAAAAAACGCATTACCTATGGGTGAATCAAAAATAGACCACAGCAATTTTTGTCGCCATTGAGGTGCATTTTTGGTAATTATACTCCAAGATGTTGGTCCAGAAAGTACCAGTCCAGTAATTAAATTAGGTTCTAATTTGACTAATTCAATTGCTACTGGAAATAAAGCACCCTGCACTAGTAAAATTACAGGTTTTTGGACGATTTTTTGTAAAAAATGCTGTAATTGTTTTGCCCAATCAATTGGTGTATAAGCTTTCCTGGGTGTATCACTTTCACCACATCCTAATAAATCCGGTTGGTAAATAATATTGCCATGATTTGTATTATACCATTCACAGCAAAAACGCTGCCAAAACTGCCTTGATAATCCTACACCAATAGGATGGATTAATAATAACGGCACACCTGAAACTTCAGAATTTATCGGTTGATGTACTTCATAAGCACAACGATAATTTACCCAATTGTAAAACTGGGTAGGAGATGCGGAAATGGTAGAAGAATTAGCTAACATTGGCGGCATAATTATCAAATTCAATAGTTGCTAAAAAATGATGTGGGGATGAATAAACTCGTATCCTGCATCCTTTAGCTTTTGATTAGACACCCAGGTATTATATTGATGGTTACTCTTGTTTGTTGCATCCCAAATCACATTCGGTAAATTATGTTTTGTCAGGACATTATCAATTAATTTTCGACTGGTGAGATGGCTATCATCGACCAAATTATAAATACCTTGTAAGCGGTGTAGACGAGCAAATTCTATAGCCCTAACAATATCATCTAAATGCACCCAATTTGTGATTTCTTCACCTTTACCGGGACGAGTTGTACCAGCAACCCTACCAAATATTTTCACCAGTTCTCTACCCTGTCCATAAATTCCCCCTAACCGCAAAATACAAACCCGCAGACTTTCATTTTCTGCTGATAGTAACACATCTTCAGTTTTGCGGAGAATTTGAGCATTAAAATTAGGGGGTGCTGGTGGTGTTTCTTCATCTACCCAAACACCATTTCTATCACCATAAATAGAATAACTACTTGTATATATCAAGTGGTGAATATTGGGAGAATGCTTGAGGATAGAAACTACAGTTTTTGCAGTTTCCAAATAAGTTTCTTCATAAGTAGTTCCACTTTTTGCGCCTACGCTTAACAAGACGATATCTTGATTTTTTAAGACAGAATTGAGAGATTCATAGTCATTGCCTTTAGTGACTACTACTTTTTGAGCTACTGTTTGTAGTCCAGGGACTCTTTCAGGACTTGTTGTGGTTGCGGTGATAATAAAATTTTTATTTTGCTGCCAATATTGAGCAACTGCACAACCAACATAACCACATCCAATTATTGCTATATTCATGACTATCTAAATACGAAAAATTAAATTACTTGTCCAATTCAATTTGCCAAAATCGCTAATTACAAGAGTTTCTAAGTAATAACTGTCGCTAATTTTTCATTAACTTTTTCCTGAAAATTTAAACAGCAAAACCTAAATACCTTTTGAGACAAAATATCAACCCCCTCAAGTAGCTTCAATCAGAACATTTGAAAATTTCTGTAACGTAAGATACTCTTTTTCATAAATTCATGGCATCAGGAATATTACTAAGTTTCCCATATTGCAGGAAGGTTAACTTAGTTCTTCATCTTTTGTCATTAACTCAGGGTATTTCAGCGATGAATTGCGCCATCAGGCATAATAGCCCCAGTTAAGTTAGCACCGATTAATTTCACCAGCAAGCGATCGCCTGAACGAATCCTTGCACCTGTCAAGTCAGCACCCCGCAAGTCAGCACCACTTAGATCCGCACCAATCAAATTAGCCGAGCGTAAATTTGCTTCTCTCAAATCTGCTAACAACAAGTTAGCTCTAAATAAATTGGCTTCCGACAAATCCGCACCTCTAAGATTAACTTTGTGCATAAAAGTATCACTGAGATTAGAACCGCTTAAATTGGCATAACTCAAATTTCTGCCAGATAAGTCTTTATTACTCAAATTAGCGCGACTAAAATCTTTCCCGCTCAAGTCAGGATTTTGATTTGGTGGTTGGTAATTTGTTTGTGTGGGTTGATAATAACTCGAAGATGGTTTTTTCGGTTGAGTAGGTCTAGAATAACTTGCAGTTTGAGGTTGATCTTTTAGGGAACGTAATTTTTCACGAGCCTCATTCAAGGCTTTAATCTTGTCTTGGGCTTTTTGCTGTAAGCGGTGGTTATCTTTAGGTAAGCGATCAGGATGCCAAACAAACACTAAATCTTTGTAAGCCTGGTTAATCTCTTCTAGTGTTGCTCCAGGCTCTAAATCTAAAGCTCTATAATACCGCTCCAGTTCGCTCATCATGATGTGCAGGTGAAAACCTAAATAATAATTACATTAATTATGCGTGATGTCGTTGTCTTAGGTACAGGTGATTGGGGACTGGGGACTGGGGACTCTCACAAGGGTAGGTATTTTACATTGTCGTGAGGGCAAGACTTGGGGGACAAGGAAGGACAGTGGACAAGGGAGGAAAACAGTACAAAATCATATTATCTTGGTAACAAAAAGACCATTGTGCGGAGAAAATCTTCCTTGTCTACTTTCCCTCCTTGTCTTCCTGGTCCTGCCTTCACAGATAATATTAAAAACCTACCCCTGTCAGGACTGGGGACTGGGGACTGGAAGAGCTTGTCCTAAGTTGACAATTTACTAGACAAACCTATACAAGTACATACAAAACTACAAGTATTTGACGTATACATGGAATAAGTTGACTAAAAAATTAGGCAAAATGTGTCAGAATTAAATAATAAAGTATAGTGTTGACATCAGCAAATGCTTTTATCCATCAAAACACAACTCAAGTTA
>NZ_JACJPU010000072.1:0-18498 GCF_014696235.1 Sphaerospermopsis sp. FACHB-1194
CGCCTAATGCGAGGAAGGCACAGGGGAATAATAAAACACCTGACCAACCTACGAATACGAAGCGATCGCGCTTTAACCAGTCGTCTAGTACGTCAAACCACCCTCTTGACGGGGCGCGTCCAACTGCTATGGTCATGAGAAAGAATCTCCAAAAATTTATAAGTACGGATTTTATCTGTTTATGGGTGGCTATGACATGACCTTCCATAAACAGAAGTATAACCAGATTGTCAACCTAGTTTACAATTTTTTACGGTCTCTAATCATAATAAGTGCTTTTCTCTAATTTTTCCAGTGTCATCAGAAAAAAGGCTGAAAACCCTTGAGGTTATGTTTTGGAGCATGGCGGAAAAACTTAACTGTCCTTTAGGCAAGGGGACGGCAGTTGCTTGAAGCCTAAGTGGACTCGTTGAACCAAGAATCCCCGCACCTTTAGGTCGGGGAGTGTCAATGGAGATAAATTTTAATCTTGGTCATGGGTAATGGATAATATTATTCCCAATCCCCAATCCCCAATCACCAATCACCAATCACCAATCCCCAATCACCAATAACGCTAGAATTATTCCTACAGTCAGTGAAATGTGATTAATTCTAAATGTTTACCATCGACTTAAGCATCAGAAATACTGCTTTCCCGATCTCAGTACAACGTAAGTCTGCTGAAGATGCTGAAGCTGTTTATCAGCTGATTTTGGCAGCAATGCGTACTGGCAACCCTGATCTTGTTGAACTCAAGTGCGAAGGCAAAACTGAGAAAAAAATTGCTGTCCGTGCTAGTGAAATTTCGGGAGTCCAAATTTCGCAGAAAGATGGTGCAGCTAGTAGCAGTGGTAAAGCTCCGGGCTTTGCTGCTTTCACTATGGCTGAATAAACCAAGGTATAAAAATGACGGTAGTAGGCATTGAAGTTAATAATTTGAACTTCTTTTGGCCTAGTGGGGAGCAAGTAATTAAATCTTGCTCTCTCAAAGTCCCTAAAGGTGAATTTTGGATGCTTTTGGGGACTAATGGCAGTGGGAAGTCAACTCTTTTAAGGTTAATAGCTGGTTTATTAGCTCCCCAGTCTGGGGAAATTGGTATTTCTCCTCCTGTGGGTTTTGTGTTCCAAAATCCTGATCATCAATTAGTTATGCCCACTGTTGGCGCTGATGTGGCTTTTGGATTGGTGGAAGAAAAACTACCTCCTGCTATGGTAAAAGCTAGGGTAGAGGAGGCTTTAGGCGCAGTAAATTTACTATCTTTACAACGCAGGCCTATTTATGCGCTTTCTGGTGGACAAAAACAGCGTGTGGCTATTGCTGGGGCGATCGCTCGTCACTGTGAAGTTTTATTATTAGATGAACCCACGGCTTTATTAGATCCAGATAGTCAATTAGATTTAGTAGCTAGTGTGCGTCGTTTGGTGAAAAGTCGCGGTATTACGGCTTTGTGGGTAACACACCGTTTAGATGAGTTAAATTATTGTGATGGCGCTTTTTTATTAGAAAAGGGTGTTTTAGTTGACGCTGGTGAAGCTGAACGCCTAAAACAGCGACTTATTGGTAGTGATGGGTGATGAAATGAAACGATATTCACCAATCACCAAACTTATAATGCCCATAGATTTAAGTCTACTCAATCCCCAATCCCCAATCCCCAATCACCAGTCACCAATTTTATTCTCTGTAACATAGTGTTACAAGTGATGCTTCAATTACTATAAGTCTTATGAATGATTTTTGTTAACTCTAGATAATTGTGATTAAAAACCATGCCCCGTTCTATCATCCCATCCATTTTGTTAGTGGATGGTTACAACATTATAGGCGCTTGGCCTTGCTTGAAAAAAACTCGTGATGATGCTGGACTAGAGGCAGCACGCGGTGAATTAGTGGAAGCTATAACTAATTATAGCGCGTTTCAAGGATATGAAACTCAAATTATCTTTGATGCTCAATATCAAAATGCTGCTGGTAGTCGAGAAATGATTACAGAATTTCTCACAGTGCATTACACAGACTTTGGACAGACCGCAGATACTTACATTGAAAAAGCTTGTGCGGGTTTACGTCACCAAATCGCCCAATGTTTAATTTCTCGCGTCATTGTTGCCACATCAGACCGAGCGCAGCAGTTGATGGTTCAGGGGTATGGTGCCCAATGGTTATCAGCACATCAATTATGCGGTGAGGTGGAAGCTACGGTTTGTCGGATGCGTCATAGATATCAACCCAAGAAACAACCCAAAGGCAGATTTTTGGCTAATGCTATTGATGATCAGGCTAGGCAGAAGTTAGCACAATTAAGAATGGGACTTTAATTTACGATTGGCAAAAATGTCTGAACTCCTTACCGGGAGTGGCTTTAGCCTGGAATCAATTATACAGCAAGAGTCAGGAGTGAAACCCTTTTGTAGTCAGAGTTTCATGATTAATTGATGTCCTCACTACTCTGTGTACGGCTATATGTACCAGCAGTATAAAAACAACATAGAAAATTAAATAAAAAAATAAATAAAAAAAATTTTGCCAAAGTAGTTGACATCATCTGATTTTCAGTCTAATATAGTAATCGTTGCGAGCGTTCCTCAGTAGCTCAGCGGTAGAGCGATCGACTGTTAATCGATTGGTCGCTGGTTCGAATCCGGCCTGGGGAGTTCAATAAATAGAGGATAAAGCATGAAGGAAGAAAACACAAATTTCAATCTTCATGCTTTTGATTTTGAGAAATTTTGGTCACTTGAACCAGAGGTGATATTTCTCAATCATGGGTCTTTTGGTGCTTGTCCAAAAGCGGTTTTGGAAGTTCAGCAAAGATTACGTCAACAACTAGAAGCTGAACCTGTGCGGTTTTTTGGTCGAGACTGGGAAATATTGATAGATCATGCTAGAAGCAAATTAGCAAAGTTTGTTGGTAGTGATTTTGAAGATTTGGTATTTGTGCCGAATGCAACCACTGGGGTAAATGCTGTACTCAGGTCATTGAGTTTTGCACCAGCAGACGAAATTCTCACCACTAACCATGAATATAACGCTTGCAGAAATGCCTTAGATTTTGTTGCGAGTCGCACAGGTGCGCGGGTGGTGGTGGCTAAAATTCCTTTTCCTATTGCTTCACCGCAAGAAGTGGTGACAGCAGTGATGGAACAGGTTTCACCAAGAACAAAATTAGCACTGTTAGATCATGTTACTAGCCAAACGGCGTTAATTTTTCCTATTCAAGAGTTAGTTAAGCAGTTGCAAGCACAGGGAGTAGATACCCTGGTTGATGGTTCTCATGCACCGGGGATGATTCCTTTAAATTTAGTGGAAATTGGCGCAACTTATTATGTAGGTAATTGTCATAAATGGTTATGTGCGCCCAAGGGTGCAGGTTTTTTATATGTGCAAAGGGATCAACAAACAAAAATCCGCCCTTTAACAATTAGTCATGGTGCAAATTCTCCCCGCACTGATAAAAGTCGCTTTCAATTGGAATTTGACTGGATGGGTACGGATGATCCTACTGCTTATATGTGCGTACCGGAAGCAATTGATTTTATGGGTTCGCTGTTACCTGGTGGGTGGATAGAATTAATGCAGCGTAATCACCAGATGGTTTTAGCAGCAAGAAAGTTACTTTGTGAAGTGTTGGAAGTTGCACCAGTTTGTCCAGAAGAAATGATTGGTTCAATGGCAGTTTTACCAATTTATGGAAAGTTGGCAGATTGGGATTTTATGTTTTTCCATGATCAGTTATTGGATAGATTTGGAATTGAAGTACCTGTGATACCTTGGGAGGAAAATCCGCGTTTGTTGATCCGAGTTTCTGCACAGATTTATAATCAACTTCAGCATTATGAGGATTTGGGGAAGGTGTTAAAAGATTTGTTGGATTAATGGATAGATCCCCGACTTCTTGAAGAAATCAGGGATCTGGGTGATTAGGTATGGAAAATCACCGTTACTAAAGGCAGAAATGCTAATAGAAAAATATGCCAAGATTGTAATGGCATTTCTGAATTTGGTTCTGTTGGTGTTAACAAAGCGTCTATTCTTTGTTCTAACCTATCAACCGCAGAAGAACCTAAAGCTGCACAGCAAACTTCTGATGTTAGGGTTTGGTTACTCACCACTAACAATAAAGATTCAGCTAAAATTAGGGGATCTACTTGGGATGCTGCATAACTATCAGCCCTTAATTCTCGCAACATTAATAATTCTTGCCAAAGTGCTTCTGTATTTGGCAACCAGGAGGTACAAGAACGCACCCAGCCGAGCCAAAAAAACCAGAATGTATCCCTATACTGGTAATGTCCTTGTTCGTGTGCGAGGACGCTTTCTAGGTGTTCTGGGGAGAGAGTTTCTAGTAATCCTTGACTGACTACTAATTCTGGTTGCCAAAATCCCATTTGACCGGCAAATAAAGCCTTTGTTTCTAGGATTCGGACTTGTTTACCTGCTAGATTGATTTGTGGACATTCACGGGCAGATTTTACAGATTTCCAACCTTGAAAAGCCTGTTTAATTCCTAAAATGTTGAAAATAGCGAGAAAAATTAAGGACAGGAGATAGCTAAAAGAACCTGTAGACATTCCCCCCATTTTCCCCTGTGTACCCATGCAAAACACAGCGGTGACAGTCATGAAGATGAGTAAGGGAGGAAAGAGGAATAAAAATAGAGTTTTTCGCCATCTTAAATGCCAATTTCCTGCGGGGATGTGGGCATAATGTCGTAAACTGTAGGCGATCGCTACAGCAATTAAAATCATGAGTAGGTGCATAATGTGATTTGTCTCCTATTTTTCTCCCCTGGCTTGACGTGCAGCTTGAATGCGTTTGGCGATCGCTTCTATTTGTTCACTAGCTGCTTCATCTAAACTATCAGCAAAGGCGGCAACTACATCAGGATTACCTACTGCTAAAAATCGCTGTAGTTGCTCATGGGCTTTAATCATCTCTGCTTGTTGTTTTGTTAGCAGTGGCCGCCAATAAAAGGCTTTTCCTTGTTTATCGCAAGCTAACCAACCTTTTTCCGTGAGACGACGTAAAACGGTGGTGACAGATGTATAAGCTAGTTCGCGGTTAGGATCAGCAAGAATGCGATCGTGTACATCTTTGACTGTAGCTGAACCAAGTTCCCAGACAATGCTGAGAATTTCTGCTTCCAAAGGACCGACGGATAATTGCTTAGGACGGTAATCTGGTAATGGAGCCATGTTGATGGTTTGAGCGATGAAGTTGTTTATATTTCCAGGTTACAGTTTGATTGTCGGTTTGCCACTCTTAAAAATATCAACTTAAACATTCTCAACTGGCTTTAACTTAAACTTAAGTTAGGTCACGTCAGGTAAATAAAGCAATGACACAGACACAAGTTGCAGTATCTTTATATGAGCAAGATTATTTACTGTGGATTGAAGATACAGTCAATAAGTTACAGAGTAGGGATATTGAGGGGTTAGATTTTGAGAATCTGATTGAGGAGATAGAGAGTTTGGGGCGATCAGATAAACGAGAACTGGAAAGTAGACTCAGGGAGCTTTTGGAACATATCCTCAAGCGAAAATACCTAAATATGCCAGATTGTTATCGCGGGTGGGTAGAATCAATCATTAAACAAAGAATTGGCATTAGAGATTTATTAAAAGATTCACCTAGCCTAAAACCATATTTTGCCAAAGTGTTTGATGAAGCTTATGCAGATGCTCTCAAAGTTGTTTACAAGAGTTATCCGCAGTGCGAGTTTCCAGATACATGGCCGTTTAGTCGTGATATTGAAGCAATGCTGAATGTGGATTTTTGGGAATAGTTAAATAGTTAAAAATAAATAGTTAAAAATATTTATTTAGGGGTTGCTGAGAAAGTCTTTCCGTGAGGGCATAGGAGTCAGGAGTCAGGAGTCAGGAGTCAGGAGGAGATTTGAAAATTTCTTTGCCATCTCTTGAAATCCCAAAAAATGCACACTTTTTCCGGTATACCCTTCAAAACCCTTGCACTTTTTTCCTGATTTTCCACCTGAAACCCTTGATTTATCAAGGTTTTAAGTTTATTCAGCAAACCCTATTTACACTTGAATGAGGATATCAAGCAATGACAATGACACAGACACAAGTTGCAGTATCTTTATATGAGCAAGATTATTTACTGTGGATTGAAGATACGGTCAATAAGTTACGGAGTAGGGATATTGAGGGGTTAGATTTTGAGAATCTGATTGAGGAGATAGAGAGTTTGGGGCGATCGGACAAACGAGAACTAGAAAATCGGCTGGAAGAGCTTTTGGAGCATATCCTCAAGCGAAAATACGTAAATATGCCCGATTGTTATCGCGGGTGGGTAGAATCAATCATTAAACAAAGGAATGGACTCAGAAAGTTACTCAAAAATTCACCCAGTCTCAAGCCTTATTTTAGCCAAGTGTTTGATGAAGCTTACGCAGAAGCTCTGAAAATTGTCCGCAATGGTTATCCGCAGTGTGAGTTTCCTGATACATGGCTTTTTAGCCGTGATCTTGAAGCGATGTTGAATGTGGATTTTTGGGAATAGTTAAATAGTTAAAAATATTTATTTACACTTGAATGAGGATATCAAGCAATGACACAGACACAAATTGCAGTATCTTTATATGAGCAAGATTATTTACTGTGGATTGAAGATACAGTCAATAAGTTACGGAGTAGGGATATTGAGGGGTTAGATTTTGAGAATCTGATTGAGGAGATAGAGAGTTTGGGGCGATCGCAAAAACACGAACTTGAAAACCGGCTAGGAGAACTTCTTGAACATCTTCTCAAGCGGACTTATGTAAATATGCCTGATTGTTATCGTGGTTGGGTAGAATCCATTGATAAGCAAAGGGTATCTCTGAAGCGATTACTCAAACAAGCACCGAGTTTAAAGCCCTATTTTCACGAAGTTTTTGATGAAGTTTACGAAGATACTCTCAAAATTGTGCGTCGGGGTTATCCGCAGTGCGAGTTTCCTGATACATGGCCATTTAGTCCTGATCTTGAAGCGATGCTGAATGTGGATTTTTGGGAAGATTAAAAATGAGAAATCCTCATGTAGACAATCTCGAGTTTTTTCTATCTTGAAGGACGGTTAAGTTTTTCTGCCACCCTCCAAAACTCAACCTCAAGGGTTTTCAGCCCATTTTCTTATAAAGATCGAGATTTGAAGATAGCCAGTGAGTGACATCAAGTGGGTAGAATATAACCGCAGTAGTATAGAGCAGGTATATCTAGCCCGTGAAGATATTTGTATATCATACTCCAGAATTAACCCCAACTGAGGCAACGCCAGAATGCGCGATCGCTGTTGATGTTTTGCGAGCCACTAGCACAATAGCGACAGTGTTAGCGGCTGGAGGCGAGGCAGTGCAAGTTTTTAGTGATTTAGATCAACTCATGGCAGTGAGTGAACAATGGCCTGCCGAAAAACGATTACGGGCTGGAGAAAGAGGCGGCGCAAAAGTGTCTGGCTTTGAGTTGGGTAACTCGCCCCTAGATTGCACAGCAGAATTAGTACAAGGGCGACGCTTGTTTATCAGTACCACTAATGGTACTCGTGCCTTACAGCGCATTCAACAAGCTCCTATTGTCCTTGCAGCAGCTTTAATTAATCGGTCTGCGGTGGTGAAATTTCTCTTAGAAAAACAACCAGAAACCATTTGGATCGTTGGTTCAGGTTGGGAAGGTAGTTTTTCTTTAGAGGATACTGTTTGTGCAGGTGCGATCGCTCATAGTATTTGGCAACAAACCGATTCTTCCCTGGAAGAAATAGCTGGGAATGATGAAGTTACCAGTGCGATCGCTCTTTATTCACAATGGCAAAATGACTTACTGGGATTATTCCATCAAGCTAGTCACGGTAAGCGATTATTACGCCTGGAATGTTTAGAAGATTTAAAATATTGCTCCCAAACCGATATTTTAGATGTTTTACCAATGCAACACGAAGCAGGTGTTTTAAAAAGTCAGAATCAGTAAGGAGGCAGGAGTTATGTATTTTGGATTTTGGATTTTGGATTTTGGATTGTTTTTGTAGTCTCCAATCTAAAATCTAAAATCTAAAATCTAAAATTTATCTCCCTATCTCCCTTACTTAGGGGTTGCTGAGAAAGTCTTTCCGTGAGGGCATAGGAGTCAGGAGTCAGGAGTCAGGAGTCAGGAGAAGATTTGAAAATTTCTTTGCCATCTCTTGAAATCCCAAAAAATGCACACTTTTTCCGGTATACCCTTCAAAACCCTTGCACTAATTTCTGTGTTTATCAGCCTCTAACCTTTGATATATCAAGGTTTTAGGTTTATTCAGCAAACCTTACTTAATAGCTGATAAAGGCACACCTAACCAACCTAAAAAGTTCTCTTGCTGAGTAGTATCAGGATCTTCTACTGGACGTAATTGATATTTATGAGGATGTTGTGGTGCTAAGGTGATGGAATAGTTACGCAGTTCGTCTTGGTGGAAAACAGTGATGTTGATAGTATCGTTGGGTTGGTAATCTTTTAACCGTTCACTTAACTGATTTTTTCCTACCTTAATACCATCAATTGCCAATAATTCATCACCTGCATTAATTCCTGCTGTGTATGCAGGAGAACCCATCTCGACAAATTTGATTATTTCCTGTCCATGTTCAGTTTTGATTCTCACACCTAAATATGGTTCTGTCTCTAATTCTTCTACCAATTTTAAACCAAAAGGTTCTAAATATTGATTGAATGGTAACTCATCCAATCCATGAATATAGCGATCAAAGAAATCCGTTAAATCTGTGCCGGCGACAGTTTCAATTACCTCCTTTAATTGTTCTGGAGTATAACCTATTTCCTCTTTACCAAATTGCTGCCACATTTTCCGCATGACATCATCAAAAGACAATTGATTATGATGAAGAGAGCGAATTAACAAATCCAGCAATAGTGATACCATTTCCCCTTTTAAATAATAGGAAATTTGCGAATTACCACTATTAGCATCTTGACGATATAGCTTAATCCAAGCATCAAAACTAGATTCAGTAAGTGCTTGTACTTTCCTTCCTGGCGTTTTCAGATATTTGGTAATTTCCTCATTTACATGATGAAAGTATGATTTAATATCATAAATTCCCGCCCGGAAAGGAATTATTAAATCATAGTAACTTGTAGTACCTTCACAAAACCAAAGAGAGGGGGTATAGTTTTCTTGATCGTAATCAAAAACTTCTAACCCTTTGGGACGGATTCTTTTAACATTCCACAGATGAAAAAACTCGTGGGCTACTAATTGGGTAAAACGTTCATATTTATCTTGAATATGAAATCCAAACCGGTGATAAATTAATGAACATGAGTTTTTATGTTCTAATCCGCCATAAGCCTGATCAAATAAATGCAGTATAAACAAATATCTTTGATAGGGCAAACCACCAAACATTTGTGCTTCCAATTCAATGATTTTATGGAAATCTTCTAGCAGTTTTTGCGGTTTGTAGTTTCCTTTTCCCCAAATTGCTAACTCATGAGGTTTTCCTAATACATGAAAGTGAAACAAATCATGATTACCAATTTCAAATGGAGTATCAACAAGAGTATCAAAATCTGCTGCTAGGAAGGTATTGGCTTCTTCTGTCACTGCTGGTAAACCTGTGGTTACTTGCCATTCTGGGTGTGGTGGGACGATGGTAATATGAATTGGTTTTTCTTCCCAACCGGGGATTCTTAAAAACAGCGCCGCACCGTTAAAATAACCATGACTAGCATCTAAATGATTTGTGCGTACTGATAATTCATTGGCAAAAACGCGATAACGCAGGATGACTTCAGCAGCATCACCTTTTTCTATCTGCCAGTGATTTTTACTGATTTTTCGCCAGGATAAGGGTTCTGAGTCGGCAAAGGCAGCAAAATCTTGTAAATTCTTAGCGTATTCTCGCACTAAGTATGAACCTGGTGTCCATACTGGCATTTTCAAGTCAAGAATTGGTAATGGGTAGTTTACAAGGTGTAATGTTACCTCAAACAGATGATTTTCTGGTTGGGGCATTGCTACCCAATAGTGAATTAATACATTAGTATGGGGTAATTGATTGTTACCAAGAATTACTTTTGAATTATTCATTTGCTATTTTGACGGAGTTTGTAACTGCTTAAATAAAAAGTTTTTAATCACTAATTAATTTAGTTATTGTCTTTATTAAACCATCTTAAAATAGCAAGTCTTGTTAAAACAAGTCTCTTCAAAATAGATTATACATGAGTTAATGATTTTTTTATGACAGTTCGTGAATTGTCACTCAATATTTTGGACTATTTCTATAATTTAGATACTATATTCTAATATAACTATACAAATTTTGGTTAGTATTAGTAATTTAAATATCCATCAGTAATCACTATTTACTTAATTGATTTATTTGTAATAGGCTTTGTCTATGGGAATGACACCAACTACACTTACAGTCCACTGTATATTCTTTCGTCAAGTCATCCTGGCAGGAATGATGTGAGACCCAATTTTTTGATAAATCTAAAGAATGCAGGTGCATCAAAAAACACATTAAATGCAAGAAAAATTACTGGTAAACCCAAGATGCAGGAAATGGGGTATAATAGACAACAAAAACCTATATCCTCTGCCTTATGCCGGATCAAGATTTCACCCCAAAGTTGCGAAATTTTATGCAGCGTGTAGGTATCTCTAGTTTTAAATCTTTGAGTGACGCTGCTGGTGTTTCCGAGTGGCAAATCTTGTGTTTAAGAAGGGGAAAGCTGGAGCAAGTGCGGGTAGAGGTTTTGCTGAAGCTATCAAAAATCCTACAGATATCACTGGGTGAAATAGTAGCAGCGTTTTCAACTGCAAGTTCTGATTCCCAAGTTGTAGGTTTTGCAGTCACAACTCACAACTTAGGTACGGATGAACAATTATTACAAGAAATTGCTGATTTGAAAAGAGAGTATGAACGAATCGTGCTGATGCTGGAACAACAGCGAGAGGTTTTACAGCAAGAGTTTCAGCAGTCGAGTTTACAAATTTTGGAATCTTTATTGTTGTTTTGGCCTACAGCAGCACAGAAAGCAAAGGATAATCCCCAGCTAGAAGCGGTTAAAATACTACCTGTGGTGCAAAAGCCTCTGGAAAAATTATTGCAGGCTTGGGGTGTGGAAGCGATCGCCTCTGTGGGAGCCGAAATACCTTATGATCCCCAATGGCATGAATTATTGCAGGGAACAGCCCAACTAGGCGAAAAAGTCAAAGTGTGTTATGTTGGATACCGTCAAGGTGATAAGCTGCTTTATCGAGCTAAGGTAAATCCTCTGCAATGATCGATTGTCTGAATCAGTTGTGTAAAATAAATCTTATAGTTAGGAGTTCCCTCGAACCATTTGTTAAATTAGCATAAAACAAAATATGTAATATCAACTATTGATTTGTAGGGAATAAATTTCTAGCTAAAAGCCGATGTCTATCAGTTCAAATTTGACAATTTTTTATGAATTTTTTATTAGAAAATTATATTTTTTTATTAAAAATTTTATATTGTATAAGCTATTTAAAGTAAGTAAATATTTCTATTGTTCTGATGATTATTTGAGGAAAATTTACTATATTGGTATATACTAGCTACAAGAGAACACCATTGATATCAATCAGAGTAACCTAATTATGAGTCAGCAGGTGAAAGTTCTTACACTTAAAAAAAATTTAAATGCTGAAACTGCATCAGAATTTCAGCAAGATATTGCCCAAATTCTAGAAAGTGGTGTAAAGGGTGTAAAGATTGTCTTAGTTGATTGTCAAAATATTACATTTCTGGATAGTTCTGGTTTAGGATCTCTAATATTAGCTTTTAAAACCCTACGAGATGCTGATATTAAAATGGTTCTCTGCTCGGTGAATGATCAAGTGAGGATGATATTTGAATTAACCAGTATAAATAAAGTTTTAGAAATTTTTCCTAGCCAAGATGCTTTTAATCAAGTCTTACTAGCTACAAGTTAATCAAATTTAATTTGCAGAATAGATAAATCATCATCAAAGGATTCTTTGGAGTTTAAATTGATTAAATATTTCAGTATATAATCAAGTTGGTAATCAACCGAATGTTGTAAGCTAACTAGCAACTGAACAAATCCATCCAGACTCCAAAGATTACCATCTGATTTAGTAATTTCATAAGCGCCATCGCTAAAAATGTAAAGACTACTGCATTTTTCAATTTGGTAAGTTTCATCCACATATTTTGCTTCAGGAAACATCCCAACTGGCATTCCTGGCGTTTTTAGGAGTTTTATTTCTGTGGTACTGGGAGATTTTCCAGATACTAATACTGCGGGTGGATGTCCAGCACTTGCATAAATTAGCTGGCGATTGATGCGGTTGTATACACCATACCAAATAGTAAAATATTTATCATTTTGATAATTGATTTGGAAAGTATCATTTAAAGCTTTTAACACCTGACTAGGCTGATAATAATTAAGTCCTTTGAGCGCACGGGAACGAAGCAAATTGAGTACAGATACAGAGGGAAGAGTTGCTCTGAGTCCATGTCCAGCAGTATCTAATAAATAAATTGCCAAATGATCAGCATCTAACCAATAATAATCAAAGCAATCTCCTCCTAGTTGTCGTGAGGGAATGAATCGAGAACTAATAGTCAGAGGTGTAGACATGGGTAAGGGCAAAAGGGATTTTACATATTCTGCTGCTTCTGCTAGTTCTGTTTCTAACAATAGCTTTTGGGTTTGTAAATCCCGATTTAACTGATGTAGACGTAATCCGGCTCTGACTCTGGCTTGCAGTTCATTTTGTTCAATAGGTTTGGAAATAAAATCATCAGCACCAGCATCTAGTCCTTTGACGCGATCTGCAACTGAATCTAAAGATGTTAATAAAATAAAAAATGTGGAGGATAATTTAGGGTCTTTCTTGATGCGATCGCAGACTTCTAATCCAGATAAACCTGGCATGATCCAATCACAAATGATTAGGGCTGGAGGACAAGCCAAAGCTTGTAAAATTCCTTCTTGACCATTATTAGCAGTGATTACTTGATAACCCTGTTTTTCTAACATCCTTTTAAGAAGGATCTGGATTGAATAGTCATCATCAATTACTAAAATCTGAAACATAATAAATCGTGTATACAATTAATATTATACCCAGGAATACAAATTAAAATACAAGATGAAAGTGATGAACAAATGGTTAGTAGTATGATGTCTCAAAATACTAACTTTGGTTTTAAAAAATCATTTTTAATGATCCATTTACTTACTAAGATTTTGATATCATCACATACAGCATATTTCAGTTAATAGCAGTACAGAATTGAAATCGAAGTAAGTATTAATCGGTGTGTATTCCTGACTCCTGGGCTATTATGAAGATGCAAGAGGATTAAGCCATAACAGCATGACTTTTTTTAACTGGTGTATATCACGATATACTTCTTGTTTAAACCATTGTCCTAAAGCATCAAGAGGAGTAAAAGAATTTCCAGCTTGCCAATTAATATCTTGACCTAATGGTGTGGTATGATTTCCTGGTAAGGTTTGTACTGTCACCATTTCTGGAAAACGTTTTTGTAATATTTTTGTTAAAATTGCTGATTGATCAAGATTATCATTGCTAAATTTGATTAAAAAATTACGGCGGATGTGATAACTTTCTTCTACAAGTTGGTTAGTTTCTAAGGGTGTGGGAGTAAACTCAATCGCCAAAGTAGAATTTAATTGTTCTACGAGAGGAATGGCATCTTTAGCTGTGTAATTGTTAAATGATATGAGAATATTACCTGCCCTTTCTACTGGGAAAAGACTACCAATCAGTAAATGCAGTTTGCAACCCATACTGTGTCCAATACCATAAATTGGTAGGTACAGCTTGCGTAATTCGCCGGAATAGTGTAATCGTTCTATGGTGCGTTCAAAGTTCAGCAGTACAGATTCGGCGATCGCCTGATGATCTAAGGTGTTGACAAAAGGTGTAGCAACCACAACATAACCTTTAGCTGCCAACTGTTCTAGTAACCAGCGGTAAGTCAGGTGGGGTGCGGTAGCGACAAATGCACCCCCCAAAAAATGGATGATCCCGATGGGATGACGGGGAATAATTACCCAGTTGCCTCTAATTTCTTTCCAGTCCATATCAATGTGCAATACCTACGCTAAATCCACGCTGCCGCGTGCTTCATATTCTTTAATATTACTCTGTTCCTGCCAGAGAACATTAACAAAATTTTTGCGAGGGAGTAATCTGCTGGAAATAAGCTGTTGGACATTTAACTTCCATATTATCTAAAATTAAAACTCTTGTGGGGTGGGCATCCTGCCCGCCCTGGTTGTGTAAATTAAAGGTTTATCAGCTTAGAAATGAGTACCCAGGCAAAATTAATTTAACATATTGATAGAAAACAAAAATGTCTATATTCCTGATCTGTTCCCTCTCCTAACTATAAAATTTATTTTGCCCAACTACTTATTTTTTGATTTGGAAGTTTTTTAACCCTGCTCCTGTAACCTTCGCATTTCGTATTGCACATCTAAAGCAATCTGCAATGCTTCATTTAATAATCGTCCATGTTCTGTTGCTTGTTCAGTCACTTGGATAGCAGTTAAAGCAGCTAAATTACTAGCAAATAAATCAGCATTACTCAGGATGAAATTCTTATTTTCTCGCAAAATTCTTTCGGTCTTCAAAGCACGTATTAAATCTAATTTAGTGAAATTTAAAGCTTGAATAACTCGTTCTCTGTGCGTGATACCTACCTCTGGATTACCTGCTTCTTCTATTTGATCATTAATACATATAGCTTTAATCACTGCATTATATCTTTCCACATCATTGAGTAAATTTTGCAAAGAATTAGTCATATTTTTTTTGAGTAATTTGCTTTTACTCCTCCAAAGAAAATATAAGATAGTTTGGCTTAAACCCCCACTCCAGACACTAAATAAAATTAGTAATATCCAAGAGGGAATGGTAATCCAACTGGCAAATATTTTGATCATAACATCAAATACCAGATATGAAAAAACCAAAGTTGAACAACCGATAAAAATTACCGTAGCTCCTTCAGAACCTTTGATTTTTGCGATTAACATTTTTTGCCAATGATTGAGATAATTAGTAATGATAAACAACTCATTATGAACAGGTAAATTAGTCAATTTTTCCAACTCTTGATGACTAATTTCCAAACCTCTTAAATCATCACGCACAGCTTTACCAACCTCATGAAAATAGTAATTTACTCTAATATAGCAATGAAATTTCCGAAATGGTAAGTGAAATGATATAGCAGGAAAAGGAATAAGCATTCAGCCGTCAGCTATCAGCAAAACTCACCAAAAATATAAATATCAGCTTGTGAATTTTGCCGAATCATGATTTCTGAATAAGAGTGAATAAATAAAAACCCGAAAAAATAAAAATAAATATAATAGTAGTAGCATAAACTATGACATCTTTGAGAATAAATAATATCCAATCTTTCCTCAGTTCTTGTTTAAATTTCAGTTCCCTTAACTTGCGTTCAAGTTCCACATCTTCTTTAGTAGATATATTCATCAAACTACTGGTATCTACATCATCAAGTATTTCTGCTGGAAAGCGTGTTGCTGCTGGAGTTGCAAAAGTTTCCAAAAAATTGTCTAATTGCTGATTTACCTCAGTTGTCACAATTGGTAGACTATACTGATTGAGCTTCCTGAGTTCTTTTTTGATCAGCTTTTTCACAATTTTCACTATTAATGCTTCTAAAGCTTCTAAATTTTTATCCGCCATCTGATTGAAAATTAAATATTTTCTAGGTAAGTATTCAGCAGTCAGTAATCAGTAATAAGCTATTATTTAGGATTTATGAGTATTGTTAACGAGGAATTAGGAATTAAAAATCCTTGCAAATTAGCCTCAAGAGCAGTTTTAGCTGACTGCTGAGTGCTGATAGCTGAATGCTTACTTTTCTAGTATCACCTTTAAAGTGTAGTTTAACTGAATGTCAAACAACTGAAGTTAGGGCTACAGTGAGAGCAAAAAGGTAAAAATGGTGATTATGGTTATTATAGTTGTCCTGATTAATATCATGATCTCAATAATGCTGCTTTACATAGCTCGATTGCTATGGCAACTTAAACACAAGCTAGGAATCATAGCAGACAGGTTAAACAGCTATGAACACGCTCTCCATACCGTATTATATACAGTACCAGCAAATATTTATACAGGACAACAGCAAATTTATGAATTATGGCAAAAACACCAAAACCTGAAATTGCAAATTCAACAGGTGCAACAAATTCTTAACCTCGTATTACTAGGGAGAAACATTTGGCAGAGGTATAAAAAGTATAAATTATAAACTTCACCGTGAGTTTCGACAGCTTCAACTACCGCTTGCTCCATGACTCCCTATTGCCAGAACATCAAACCAGCATAAAATGAGTGTAATGGATATAAAAGATTAACCATAAAAATGTCTAATAATCGTTCGGGAATATTTATAGGCGGTATGATGCTAGGAGCTACCATTGGTGCTTTAGCAGGATTACTCGCTGCACCCCGCCCGGGGAGAGAAACGCGGAAACTTTTGAAAAAATCAGCAGATGCCTTACCAGAGTTAGCAGAAGATATATCAACCAGCGTACAGATTCAAGCTGATCGACTTTCTGCCACGGCATTGCAAAACTGGGATGATACCCTAGAGAGACTACGGGAAGCGATCGCAGCCGGAGTAGAAGCCACCCAACGCGAAAGCCAAGCCCTAAACAGGCCAAACCCGGCTGAACCTAAAAACACTGATTCTCTCACCCAGAATCTATAACGCTCACAAATAGCATAACCGTGATTGACCCTCTGTTTTGGCTGGGACTGTCTATACTCTTAGTCGCTGCTAGTCTCACCGCTGTTTTAGTAGCGGCCATACCCGCTGTGCAGGAGTTAGCACGCGCCGCCCGTAGTGCCGAAAAATTTTTTGATACGCTCTCAAGAGAGTTACCCCCCACCCTCAAAGCCATTCGTAATACCAGTTTAGAAATAACAGACTTAACCGATGATGTGAGTGAAGGTGTCAAAAGTGCCGGTCAAGTCGTTAAACAAGTAGATCAAAGTTTGAATAGTGCCAAAAAACAAGCTCAAAATATTCAAGTCAGCACACGCAGCTTCGTAGTTGGTGTTAAAGCAGCCTGGAAAACTTTCACACGCCAAAAACCTGCCAGACGTAACCCCGAACGCTTATCCATTCCTGACAAACCAGAGTTAACTTTGCCAGAGCGAGAATTGCTAAGTTCGGAAAATAGAAGAATAGTTGATAGGTGACTGGTGACTGGTGACTGGTGACTGGTGACTGGTGACTGGGGACTGGGGACTGGTGACTGGGGACTGGGGACTGGGGACTGGGGACTGGGGACTGGGGACTGGGGACTGGTGACTGGGCATTGGGCATTGGGCATTGGGTTATTAACTTCCCCCTGCTTCCTGCTCCCCTACCTCCTTCCTGCCTCCTTCCTGCCTCCTGACAACTGACCTTAAATTAGAGTAAAGTAAACAAGTGTAAAGAAGTATCACTTTTCTCGTAATCTTTAAAAAGCACTTGTTTACTTTTGCCCTTAATATTTTGTATAAAAAATTCCATGCAGCGTTGTTTTTGGCGAAAAATCTTAGTATCCATTGCAGTATTTTGCTTTGCTGGGTCAATTTGGGCGATTCATTCACCATCAGCCTTAGCTTATGAAAATCCTGACTTACTACCGGACACATTTACCCCAGTTGTCGATTTAGCAAAGACTCTCCCAGACCCCCAGGAAGAAAAACTTGTCAAAGACTTAGAACAATTTGAAACGGATACAGGTTGGAAATTGCGAGTATTAACCCAGTATGACCGCACCCCAGGCAGGGCAGTGATCAAATATTGGGGTTTGGATGACAAAAGCATTCTTTTAGTTGCAGATGCTCGCGGTGGTAATATTCTTAGTTTTAGTGTGGGTGATGCGGTTTATGAACTTTTACCCCGCACATTTTGGATTGAACTACAAACCCGGTTTGGTAACTTGTACTTTGTCAGGGAAAACGGCGAAGATCAAGCAATTCTACAGGCTTTAGATTCAGTAAAAGGTTGTTTACTCAAAGGTGGTTGTAACGTCGTTCCTGGACTACCAAGAGAACAATGGATACTCACCCTGATTACATCAGCTATTGGTGGTGTGATTTGTGGCTTTGCGGCTCAACCCCGCGATGATAAACAAGTCTTTGCTTGGCAGTGGGCGTTAATTTTTTCACCTTTGTGGGGAATTTTGTTTATTGCCTTCGGTATTGCCCCAGTTATTACCCGTACCAGCGATTGGATTCCTCTAGTTCGTAATATTTCCGCTTTTTTAATAGGTCTGTTAGTCGCCTATCTCTCTCCTGTTTTCAGTCGTCCTTCTTCCAGTGCTGAGTCTTGAGTGACTGGGGACTGGGGACTGGGGACTGGGGACTGGGGACTGGGGACTGGGGACTGGGGACTGGGGACTGGGGACTGGGGACTGGTGACTGGGGACTGGGGACTGGTG
>NZ_JACJPU010000073.1:0-17088 GCF_014696235.1 Sphaerospermopsis sp. FACHB-1194
TTGCTTATCTCCTAATTCAGAACGGACACCTCCCCGGTTGTTGTAGGCTTGGGCAAGGTTAGGATTAATCTTGATAGCTAGGTTGTAATCATCTATTGCTCCTTGCTTATCTCCTAATTCATTACGGGTAAGACCTCGGTTGAAGTAAGCATCTTCATTATTTGGTTTCAGTTGCAATACTTGAGTATAATAACCAAAAGCATTTTGATAATCTTCTTTCTCAAGACACTCATAACCTAAGCGCATATATTCGTCAGCTTCAGAAGATGTCAAACTTTCTAAATAGCTGCGTAAACCCCCAGCATAAAGCAATTCATCTATTTCCACCAAGGCTTTACCAGTATTCGAGTTAATCATATTTGTTGGTAAAAATCCCGCCAAAATCAGATTGTATTCAGCCTGAGCTTCGCTAACTTCCTCTTGAATTAAAATACAAACTAGAACAGCATTTTTTTCAATTTCTTCTCGACTAATTGACCATTGAATTTTATCAAAATTGCCATTCCGGGCTTTAACCTGAATACCAATTGATGAGTCAGAAGTTAAGGTAAAATCAACTTTTCCATCACCACCAACGCGCTTTTCATAGTCAACTTCCGTGACAAAATCAGCTAAACGGGATTTAACAACTTCCTCACCCAGTTTCCCCTTCATGTTGTTGATAAAGTAATTTTTGGGGTCGGTTGGTTTATACTTTTTCACCATTTCCCAGCAAAAATCCCGTAATTGGTCTAACCTTTGACCAGAAATGACAGTTAATTCACTATGTTGGCCTTTTTCGTCACAGTGGAGTAATTTAGCAGATTTAAGTCTTTGAATAAAATCAGTCTGTTGTGCCTTGAGTGGTGTTGTCCAGTCCATATTGGTTTAAATTTACTCTAGCGATATTTTTAAATAGAATGTTAATGGGAAAATTTCAGCTTAACACCTCAAGACATCGGACAGGTAATTGCTCAAGTAGGGTAAATTTGTAAGAGCTAAAATCTATCCATAATAATAGTATAGCGATCGCTCTGCTTTAGTCTAAACTCCAGGCTGAAAGTACAATAAAATTATCCTTCATTTAAACCCCATCATGGTTATCCCAGAACTCGAACAACAACTCCTTCAGCTTTCGCATAACGATAAACTGTATATTATTCAACTCCTTGCCCAAAGCCTAACTACAAGCAATACCAACTCAGAAAAACCTACTAAAATCTCAGAATTTTTCCGTCAATCCCCCCTAGCTGAACTCACTGAAGAACTCGACTTGAACCGCGATCGCAGTCTACCCCGCGATACCTTCAACCCATGACCTACCTTCTTGATACTTGTCTAATTTCTGAACTTGTTGCCAAACAACCAAATCAAAAAGTTTTAGATTGGGTAGATGCCCAAATTCCAGAAACACTTTACCTCAGTGTAATTACTATTGGCGAAATCGCTAGAGGCATCTGTAAACTTACTCCATCTAAGAGAAAAGAATCTCTCACAACTTGGCTAAATGAAACCCTACCCAATCGCTTTGAACACAGAATCTTAACTCTAGATGTCTCCACAATGGTGTTATGGGGAAATTTAATCTGTCAACTAGAACAGAATGTCCGACCTCTACCCGCTATGGATTCTTTAATTGCCGCTATCGCACTTCAACACTCTCTATCACTTGTTACTCGCAACGAAAAAGATTTTGCTGGGACTGGGGTTGTGATCATTAATCCTTGGTCTTGACTTTTAGAAAAAATATGCCACACTAATATTTAGATAAACTAAACATTTGAAAAAGGAAGTGTCTCCCCATCGTGACTAGACTAACGGGAAACATAGACTCTTCGGTAACATCTGCGCGAGTCCCGCAATCCGTAATATTGCAAACCTTGGAACTGACGCGCCGCTTTGAAAAATTTACAGCCGTTGATAATTTGAATATCTCCGTTGCATCGGGAGAAGTTTTTGGTTTACTCGGTCCCAACGGTGCTGGTAAAAGTACGGTAATTAAAATGCTAACTACTTTACTGCCCCTCAGTAGTGGTAAAGCATACTTAGGTGGTTATGATGTGACTCGTCAACCCGATGCAGTCAGAAGGGTGATAGGTTACGTACCCCAAGCTTTATCAGCAGATGGTAGCCTGACAGGTTATGAAAATCTTTTAATATTCGCTAAATTATACGATATACCCGCTAGAAGACGACAACAGCAGATTAAAGATGTGTTGGAATTTATGGGTTTAGAGGATGCAGCACATCGCTTAGTCAGAAATTATTCTGGGGGAATGATTCGTAAATTAGAAATTGCCCAGGCTATTTTACATCAACCGCAGATTTTATTTCTCGATGAGCCGACAGTGGGATTAGATCCCGTAGCGCGATCGCAAGTTTGGCAGCTAATGGAACAACTGCGTATAGAATTTGGCACAACCATCTTTTTAACTACCCACTTTTTAGAAGAAGCAGATACTCTGTGTCACCGAGTAGTAATCATGAATCAAGGTAAAGAAATTATCACTGGTTCACCCACAGAGTTAAAAGCAGCCATCGGCAAACCAGATGCAACCTTAGATGATGTCTTCATCCAATACGCAGGTAATCAATTAATATCAGGAGTGAGCTACAGTGAAACTGCAAGAACCAGACGTACCTCTCAACGGTTGGGTTGAAACCAGGCATTCTCGACCAAAAGGTATTTTGTCTGCGATCAAAAACTTATTTACTAAAACCCTGATAATTACTGAGTTAGAGGTAAGAAAACTGAGTCATGATCCCAGTGATTTAGTAATCAGGGCTGTACAACCGGCTTTATGGTTGATCATTTTTGGGCAAGTATTTACTCGGACTCGCGCTATACCCACAGGTGATATACCTTACCTAGATTTTATGACTCCCGGTATTTTAGCTCAAAGTGCGTTGTTTGTCGCTATTTTTACTGGGGGAATGACATTAATTTGGGAACGGGATTTAGGAGTTGTGCATAAATTTCTGGCTGCACCCATACCCCGCGCTGCCATTGTTTTGGGTAAAGGAATTGGTTCTGGTGTACGTTGCTTTTCCCAGGTGGTATTTATTTACCTGTTGGCTTTTTTGTTAGGTGTAAACCTAAATCACCATCCTTTGGCTTTCTTGCAGGTAGTTTTGATTGTGTTTTTGGGTGCTGGTTGTTTTTGCACTTTTTCATTAATCATTGGCTGTTTAGTGAAATCACGGGAGAGGTTTACGGGAATTGGGCAATTAATCACCATGCCGTTATTTTTTGCCAGCAATGCGATCTATCCTATTTCATTGATGCCAAGTTGGTTAAAGCTCATTTCTCACTTGAATCCTTTGACTTATGAAGTGGATGCTCTACGGGGTGCAATGCTGGCGCAGGGTTCAAGTATTTATGGGTTCGGGTTAGATTGTACAATTCTCTTGCTAACATTAATAGGTTTAACCTACATCTGTGGACGACTTTATCCACGGGTGGCGATGTAATCTGGAGAAAAACGGTCTTATGAGTTTGGATAAACCCTCTAAAGAATGTGCCGCTAGGGTGATGGAAACAGTTCCCTTATTGATGCGGTTTATCCGAGACGAAATGCGATCGCACAGTGCAGACTCTTTATCAATACCACAGTTGCGATCGCTCGCTTTTCTCAATCGCAATCCCGGTGCTTCTTTATCTGAGGTAGCAGATCATTTAGGTGTCACCTGTGCTACAGCATCAACAACTATTGAAAGACTTGTACAACGTCATCTGGTGCAACGCACTGATAACCCGCAAGAAAGACGGCGAGTAGTTTTGAATATCACCAGAGAAGGCAAGTCTTTATTAGAACAATCTCAGGAAAAAACTCGCGCTCATATTGCCGAAATTATCGAGGGTTTGACACCGGAACAATTATCACAAATTGAAGCAGGTTTGACTTTATTAAAAAATGTCTTCGAGCAAACAGAAACAAATCCACCCTAAAGATCAGGCTGCACACGATCCTTTTGCAGCCATGAGATTTCGAGATTATCGGTTATTTACTATTGGGCGTGTTCTCTTGTTTACAGGGGGACAAATGCAGACTGTCGCCATTGGTTGGGAACTTTATGAACGGACAAATTCCCCGATGGCCTTAGGTGGGGTAGGACTGGCACAGGTTCTACCGATGATTTTACTGACATTCATAGCAGGTCATGTGGCAGATAAGTATAACCGCCAGCGTACTACCTTACTGGCAATTTTCATGCTGGCACTTTGTTCACTGGGTTTAGGAGTTATTTCTTACAGCAAAGGGGCAATTTTCCTAGTTTATGCCTGTTTAGCGTTTATGGGTGTAGCGAGGGCATTTTTGAAGCCTGCCAGTGATGCGCTGATGTGGCAGTTGATACCGACTCATGTGTTTGCGAATGCAGCAACTTGGGTAAGTAGTAGTTTTCAGTTAGCGTCAGTGATTGGACCTGCTTTGGGAGGATTTGCGATCGCACTTTTCAAGAGTGCTACCCCAGTTTATATAGTGGCGGCGATCGCCTGTCTATTATGTTTCGCCTCTGTTGCAGCTATTAAACCTCAAAAAACCGACTTTGCCAAAGAACCAATATCTTTAAAATCCCTAGCTGCGGGGGCGGAGTTTGTTTGGAATAATCAAATTATTCTCGCTGCTATTACCTTAGATTTATTTGCGGTTTTGTTGGGTGGTGCAGTGGCATTATTACCCGTCTATGCCAAAGATATTTTACAAGTTGGTCCAGTGGAATTAGGCTATTTACAAGCAGCACCATCCATAGGTGCATTGATCATGGCCGCATTGTTGGTATATTTGCCACCTATCCGCAAAGCCGGACTTGCGTTACTGTGGTCAGTTGCCGGGTTTGGGGTGGTAACAATTATCTTTGGTTTATCCCGTTGGGTGTGGTTGTCGTTGTTAATGTTGGCGTTAACTGGGGCTTTAGATAGTATTAGTGTGGTAATTCGTCATACTTTAGTACAAATTAAAACCCCTGATCATTTACGGGGAAGAGTTGCGGCTATCAATAGTGTATTTATTAGTGCGTCTAATGAGTTGGGGGGTTTTGAATCTGGCGCGGTTGCGGCTTTATTTGGACCTGTTTTCTCTGTGGTTAGTGGGGGAATAGGTACGATTTTGGTGGTGGTTGTGACGGCGATGATTTGGCCGGAGATTAGGAAGTTGGGCGCGTTGCATGAGGATTTATAGTCAGAATCAGGATTTATAGGATTTACAGGATTTGATTATCTTAGGACTTGTGGACAAGTCACGAAATAATGAACCACGAAGATACGAAGGACACGAAGTTAAGAGGGTTTTAAAGAGATTTTGGGTAAGTCCTGTAGCTGTATTTTTTTCATCCTGTTAATCCTTTAATCCTGGGTATCCTGATATGGCTTGCGCCACGCTATCAGACATTTTCATCTATCTAATTTTCCAACCAGTTCTACAATTGTAAGTTAGGAATATTACAGCAGTTTTCATGTCTTTAGACCACAGTAAGGGCGAAGCATTCGGATGATAGTCTTAGGTAAAAACCGATAATTAATTATCCGAATGCTTCGCCCCTACTAAATTTTAAAAAAAGCAAATTATATTTAAGAAAAGGCAAGAGATGATCCTCTCCTGCCTTCCGCATATTCTTGCTGTATCAAATGCCACTTATTATTGATTGATTACCCAACCGCTACAGGAACTTTATAATAAACCGGCTCATTCCCTGCTTTCCATTTAATATTACAACCAATACTCGGCTTTTGTTCCCAAATAATTTCCTGATCAGCTAAAACATAATTAATTGCTTTCCGTAAATCTTGTCCAGTTACAGGTAAACCATTTTTCGGACGACTATCATCTAATTGTCCCCGATAAGCCAGCTTTCTATTAGCATTAAATACAAAAAAGTCTGGAGTACAAGCTGCAAAAAAATCTTTAGCTGCTTTTTGACTTTCATCATAAAGCAAAGGATAGGATAAATCTATTTCTTGGGCAAAATCTTTAAGTAATTCTGGTGCATCATCAGGATGAGTATTAATATCATTAGAACTAATTGCTAAAATACCCACATTTCTATTTTTGTAATCTTGTCCTAACTTTGCTAATTCAAATTTGATATGTTGCACAAAAGGACAATGACGACTAACAAAGATAACTACCAATACTTTCTTATCAGCAAAATTCGCCAATGAAATCGTTTTACCTGTTACTATATCTGGGAGATTAAATTTAGGTGCTAAAGTTCCCAAAGGTAACATTGTTGAAGGTGTTAAAGGCATAAAATCCAATTCCTTTAATTTTCCAATTACAATTATTTAATGCTTTTAAACCTAAAACCTCTCTCCAAACCTCTCTCCTTGTAAGAGAGAGGCTTTGATTTCCCGCCTTCCCTAAAAGGAAAGGGGGTTAGGGGGTTAGGTCAAGCTGCTACAAGATTGGGAATATATGCGGAAGAATCTCCTTTAATGGCTTGACTATATTTACCATCAATTCCTAAAGGAAGATCACCAGCAATGGTTACACGCTGCACACGACGGGGTTGATCTCCATAATCGGCGATCGCATAATGTTGAGTAGCTCGGTTATCCCAAAATGCTACATCTCCAACTTGCCAACGCCAACGCACTGTATTCTCAGGTCGTGTAATATAAGATTGCAATAAGCGCAGAATATCGGCTGATTCAGTGGGAGATAAACCGCGAATTTGCCGCACAAAACCACCAATAAATAGACCTTTTTCCCCAGATTCAGGGTGAATTCTCACCACTGGATGCAGTGTTTCATACACCGTAGAAGTAAACACATCCCGGTAAGATTTCACTTCTTCCGGTATATCAAAGGCTGTGGCATAATCATAGGCATTACTATGTACTGCCCAAAGTTGATCCGCTAAATTCCGCAAATGCTCCGGTAAATCTTGGTATGCAGTCACCGAATTTGCCCAAATAGTATCCCCTCCCGCCGGCGGAATTACCAATGCCCGCAAGACTGAGCCAAGGGGCGGACGATCTACAAATGTAACATCGGTGTGCCAGTTATTCGCACGGGCAACGGTACGGCTGTAATCTAAGTCCAATACTTCTGGATATCCAGGAAGTGATGGAACTGTGGGATGTGCAGTAGTTATTTTACCAAAACGACGGGCAAAATTTACTTGTCCATTAGCATCTAGTTCTTGTCCACGGAAGAAAATGACTTTATATTGAACCAAGGCTTTTCTAATTTCGCTGATGATTTCATCACTAAGATTTTCAGCTAAATTAACACCTTTAATTTTTGCACCGATACGTCCAGCAATTGGTTTAACTTCTATGTTTTGATAACTCATAAATCTGTGTTCTCAATTTAGGAATAGTTGAATGCAGCGTTTGACTAAGCAGCTACAGGAACAGGAGCAGCAAATTTAGCATATCGCTCAATATAGAACTCTTTGGAGTGAGCGATCGCCTTTACCGATTCCCTTTCTTTAAGCGCGTGTTTCCACTGTTTCAAACGAGTAAATTCAGCAGGGATACCAAAGCCACGATAATGTTTAAGAGCGCCCCATCTTTCAAACCAGGGGAAAAAGGTAAAGTCAACCAAACTGATAGATTCACCAAACCAGTAGGGACCATCTCCCGAAAGTTTTCCTAAACCTTCATTTTCAATAAATTCTAGATGTTTGTAGAGTTCTTTTTTAGCTTCTTCTTGTTTTTGGAAATCTGGACTGCGTAACAGTGTAGAAAAAGCAGGAACTAATCTAGTATTAGCAAAATCTATCCAAATTCTAGCCTGAGCTTTGGCAATGGGGTTACTAGGTAAAAGCGGGGGGTTAGGAAACACTTCATCCAGATATTCATTAATAACTGCTGATTCCCAAATTCGATTTTCTCCATGAGTAATTGCAGGTACTTTTCCATAGGGAGAAACTTTTGTAAAACCTTCTGGTTTATTCTGTAAATCAATTTCAATCAAATCAAAATCAATCCCCTTTTCTTGAAGTACCAAGCGGGTACGGTGAGCATAAGGACAAACAACCGCACTATAAATTTTAATGTCAGCCATGTTTAAATTCCTTAGTAAATTAGGATTTGTGTTTGGGAAATTTGTTGACATGAAAAACCCAAATCTTAAATAGTCAGTAGTTACTTGCAATACCGAAACTGACGCAGACATAACTATCGCCAGTTATCTGTGCATCACCCTTGAGGGGGTTGAATAATTTATTGATGACTTGAGAGAAATCAGAAACTACAAATTATTGACCGATTTATCGGGGATTGTGTTAGTAGTATTGCATGACTAAAAAGAAATTTCAAGTGGTTTTACAAAAAATCTGTGTTTGACTAAATTTATGGCTTACGAATGATTAGTATATCTAAATAATGGTTAAGTTATACTTGAGAGCAAGAGGTGAAATCAAGAACAATGAATACAAATACTGAGATTACTGGGTTTCATGCACATATTTATTTTGATACCGTCAGTCGTGAAGCGGCTGCTCGTGTCAGAGAAGGTTTAGGTGCTAAATTTGATGTAAGATTGGGGCGTTGGCATGAACAACCTATAGGACCACACCCGAAATCAATGTATCAAGTGGCTTTTTTACCACATCAGTTTGGTGAAGTTGTGACTTGGTTAATGCTTAACCGTGAAGATTTGGATGTTTTAGTTCACCCAGAAACGGGAGATGATGTCAAAGATCATACCGATAATGCTCTGTGGTTGGGAGAAAAACTACAGTTAAATATTGAGTTTCTGCAAAGGTTGAAAACTATTTAAACTTACCAAAATGCTTTGTCGCACAGTCCTTTTTGACCTAGATGGAACTCTAACTGATCCTAAAACGGGGATTACTCGCTGTATTCAGTATGCTTTATCGGAACTTGGTTATCAACCACCAGATGCTAATGAATTACTTTGGTGTATTGGACCACCTCTAAAAAGCAGTTTTTCCCAGTTATTGCAAACCTCTGATGACACATTACTGGAGGAGGCAATTTCACTATATCGTAGTCGCTTTTCTACAATTGGGTTATGTGAAAACTCTCTTTATCCGCAAATTCCCGAAACCCTAAAAATTATTCGTGCTGCTGGTTATCAGACTTTTGTAGCGACTTCTAAACCTCAAATTTATGCTACACGCATTATTGAATATTTTGATTTAGCACCTTTGTTTGATGGTGTTTATGGTAGTGAATTAGATGGTAATAGAAGTGTAAAAGGTGATTTAATTTCCTACATTATAGAGAGGGAAAGTCTTTTACATTCTTCTGTAGTTATGGTAGGCGATCGCTCTCATGATATTATTGGAGCTAAGAAAAATAATATTGCTTCAATTGGTGTGACTTATGGCTATGGAAGTAGGGAGGAATTGGAAGCTCATAAAGCTGATTTAATTGCTGATTATCCAGATGAGATTCCTACATTAGTAAGCTGTTGTGCAGCTAGATTGTATAATAGGGAATTAGGTAACTAAGAGGTTGTCTTAAAAGTTTTCGGCGAATATAATTCGCTACTACACAAACAAAGTCCACCTGCGTGGACTAACGAAAAATTAAGGATTTGAAACTTGCGTAGGCAGGTTTTGTCTGTGTAGATGTGATTTTTAATCGCCTAAGTTAGACTTTTCAAACATCCTCTAAGACAGATTTATTCACTTAAATACTCCTGTCTGCGTTCTTGGATGAGTTCATCTACCAAGTTTCTATCAGGTGATTTATCTTTTAATATTTTAATAAACCTCTTAATTTTTTAACTTGTTGTTTGAGGCTGACTAATTGGAGTTTTCCGTTATCTTCCAGAGTTAAAATTAATCTATCTCCAGATTGTAAATTAAGTATTTGTTGGATTTCTTGGGGTAAAGTTAAACGTCCTTCCGGTTCAATATCAAGTTTATAGTGTTGAGGACTTGATGAATTAGGAAGTGTCATAGCTTGATATTTCCTTATTTTATACATATTTCTAGTTTAGCAAAAATCACAGCCTTCGTAAGTTGGGAAAATTATTTTCATTTATTTACTACCTGTACTCTGGAGTTTTTATACTTATATTTTAAGCTACTTTTATTTTACCCAGTAGTTAATACAAGTATAATTGTACTATATATTTTTTAAATTGAGCGATCTGCTTGCAGCAGCGCTTCGCTATCGCCCACTCTGCACACTCTAGAGCCGTCAAATATTTAGAATCTCTAAAAATTAGCCGCCAATAAATTTAGTTCACCATATTTTTTATAAAAAGGTACTTGCTTTTTCATGAGAGTTATGAGATTCTACTATTAATCTACGATAAATCAGTCGAGATACAGTAGTTTTATCAACAACCCACCACTAACGCTAATGCCTATAACTATAGCTAAGGAGTTGAAAAAGCTTTCCCAACAAATAAATATCAAATATGCAGCAGTCACATTGACATATCTGACAACTGCTATCCCAGAAAATTTTTATCATCCTATATTCATTGAGTAAAAAATATTACTTGGAGTCTGATATGGGCAAACAACAAAAACAACTAAGACTAGGTGCATTTTTACCCGGAGCAGGTCAGCACGTAGCAGCTTGGCGACATCCTCAAGCACGGAGTAATGGCGCTCTCAACTTTGAGCATTATAAACAGATAGCCCAGACAGCCGAGCGCGGTAAATTCGACGCATTTTTTCTAGCTGATGGTTTAGCCTTACAACATCGTCCCGGTGCAGAAGGCCGGACAGCCTTTGGTGGAGACTTTGAACCTGTAACCCTATTTTCAGCCTTGTCTGCGGTGACAGAAAAGATTGGTTTTATCGCTACAGCCTCTACCACCTATGAAGATCCCTATATTCTCGCACGCAAATTTGCTTCCTTAGATCATATCTCCGGGGGGAGAGCCGGCTGGAATGTAGTGACAACAGGAAGTAGTGAAGCTGCTGGGAATTTCGGTTTAGAAGCCCATCCTATTCACGCAGAACGCTACATCCGCGCCCACGAATTTATTGATGTGGTTAAAGGTCTTTGGGATAGCTGGGAAGACGATGCTTTTGTCCGTGATAAAGAAACAGCTTTTTACTATGATCCCAATAAAATACATCAACTTAACCATAAAGGTAGATTCTTTTCCGTGCGCGGACCATTAAACATTGCCCGTCCGCCCCAAGGTCATCCTGTAATTGTACAAGCAGGTTCTTCTGAAGATGGTAAAGAATTAGCTGGTAAAACTGCCGAAGTGATATTTACTGCTCAACAAACCTTAGAAGATGCTCAAGCCTTCTACGCAGATGTTAAAGGTAGATTAGCAAAATATGGACGTACTCCGGATCAACTCAAAGTTATGCCCGGTGTTTTTCCAGTGGTAGGACTAACAGAAGCAGACGCAAAAGCCAAATATCAGGAATTACAGGATTTAATACATCCCCAAGTTGGTTTAGCTTTATTACAAGGACTGATAGGGACGGATCTTTCTGCCTATCCCCTGGATGGACCATTGCCAGATTTACCAGAAACCAATGATAACAAAAGCCGCCAAGCATTATTAATTGATATTGCTCGTAGACACAATTTTACCATTCGGGAACTGTATCAATGGATTGCAGGAGCGCGTGGTCATTGGACAATTATCGGTACACCAGTACAAATTGCAGATCAACTAGAAAGCTGGTTTCTCAATGACGCTGCTGATGGCTTCAATATTATGCCTCCTTATCTTCCTGGTGGATTAGATGATTTTGTTGATTTAGTAATTCCTGAACTACAACGTCGGGGTTTATTCCGCACTGAGTATGAAGGTACAACTCTGCGGGAAAATCTGGGTTTATCTCGTCCAGTTAATCAATTTCAAAAAGTATTAGCAGCAGTTTAAATAATTGGATTTCGCGCAGAGACGCAAAGGAGCAAAGTTTTAGATTTTAAATCCAAGGTTAAAGAAAATTTATTGTTCCCTTAGATCCCGTCAGCACAGACGTTAAAAGCCTACCGGAGTCTATGCAGACTATTGGAAAGTTAGGCTTGTCCAAAAAACAAGAATCTTCAATCTCACGTATTAAACCCAAGTCAAAATCAACAGCATGATCTCCCACAGATCCCCGATTTTTTGAAAATTCATAACTTTTAAATTCTGCAATTGTTTGAGAAGTCAGGGATCTAAGTTGTCTTGTAACTTTTCTAAGGAAAATATGACTAAATATAGCAAATTGAAAAGCTCTCCCTCCGCCGCAGTTAGAGCCAATCTGGATTATCCTGTCATTGATACTGATGTTCACACTAATGACTTTACTTCTGCCCTTGAGGATTATATTGCTCACTACGGCGGTGTGAAGCTGGTAGATGAATTACGCAAGGCTGAATCTTCTCGTCTTAATCCCAAGAGTGAAGGTAAAGACTGGTATCAACAAACTCCTGAAGAACGTCAATATAACCGGACATTGCGATCACCTTGGTGGGCTAGAGTTACCCGTAATACTTTAGATTTGGCTACCTACACTCTCCCTGCATTACTCTATGAACGTCAAGGGGAGCAAGGTTCAGATTATTCTGTATTATTTCCCAATAATGCCTTAGCTGCGGCTGGTGCAAGTAAGGAGAATCGGCAATTATTGCAACGGGCAATTAATCACTATCATGCTGATATTTACCGCAAATATAGCGATCGCCTAACAGTAGTAGCTGGTATCCCCATGACTACCCCCCAAGAAGCGATTGAAGAGTTGGAGTTTGCTGTAAAAACACTGGGGCTGAAAGTGGCAAATATCCCTGGTGGTGTGAGACGGCCAATTAAGGCGATCGCAGATAAATACCCAGCCGATCAATTCCCAGAAATTGGCAAATATGCCTCTTACATTGACTTTTTCGGGCTAGATAGCGAATATGACTATGATCCCTTCTGGGCTAAAGCCGTTGAATTAGGTGTACCTCTCACCACCCATTACGGTAGTCAAGGATGGACTGGACGCTCCTCCATTAGTAACTACATGAACAACCACATCGGTCACTTTGCTGATGGTTCACAAGCATTTGCCAAAGCATTGTTCTTTGGTGGTGTAACTAGACGCTTCCCCCAATTGCGTATCGGTATGTTGGAAGGTGGGGCAGATTGGGGCGCTCACGTCTACATTCATTTAGTAGACCGTTTCTCCAAGCGCAATTTAGAAGGACTGCAAAACTATAACCCAGATTTAGCTAATCCTGATGAGTTGTTTGAGTTGTTTGCAGAGTATGGTGGAGAAATTACTCAAGGACATTCCCTCAGCAAAGAGGAATTGACTAAAAGTGTACTAGGAGCTTCCTTCAACCGTCACAGTCGTTCACCAGTGGGTAGCGAATTGGAAGATTTTGGTGCAGCAGGGATTCAATCAATTGAAGATATACGCGATCGCTGGGTGAATAGTTTCTTCTTTGGTTCTGAATCAGATGATCGTACTATTGCTGCGGCATTCAACGATAAAGCCAACCCCTTGGGAGTCAAAATTAACGCCATTTACTCCTCTGATGTTGGTCACTGGGATGTACCCGATCTCACCGCGCCTTTAGCTGAAAGCTGGGATTTGGTGAGAGAAGGCGTAATTTCTGAAGCTGACTTCAAAACTTATGTATTTGGCAATCCCTATAAATTCTACACCCAAGCCAACCCTGATTTCTTCAAAGGTACAGCCGTAGAATCTAAACTACCTAAGACCGAATCTCAAGTAGAGAACAAAACCTTAGTGGGTGTGTAAATGACCTGGTGAGGTTGCGCCAAAAAAAAAGAGTATCCAATCTTCTGGGATGGGCATCTTGCCTGTCCTTGATAATTAGCTTTTCGTCCCGCACCACCAGAAATTTTTGGATGTTAGCACCAATATAGCCCACCTTCCGCACCCTAAACTGTCACACAACGAAGATTGACCGTTTGGGGATTTGAGATTGGCGAACTGCTTGCAGCAGCGCTTCGCTATCGCCACCTAAGATTTAGACTATTTTGTATCAAAATTATCCTCAAAGGTATTCAAAAATCCGAAATTACCGATTATGATACTAGGGGGTGCGGAATGTGGGTTACAATCAAAATAATCATTAATAATTGAAAATTGAAAATTGAAAATTGAAAATTGAAAATTGAAAATTGATAATTGATAATTGACAATTAATTATTTTTCTCGCTCCCGTATTCTGTATTATGGGAACGAGAAAACTGTTTTTGTCTCCTCTAAAGACTACACAACCAAACTGAAATCACTACTGCTAAGAGTGATATCAACATTACCTATACGGGCAAACTCAAACACTGTTCCTGCACCTAAAACATTACCATCCTGGTTATAGAAAAGACTACCAGAACCTTGACTATAAACAATTCGGGCATTACTAGCGTTGACAAACTCATCATCAGTAACCACCGCAAAGTCAGTTAAAGTCTGTCCTACAGTATTAGTAATGGCATTAAAGGTAGTTTTACTGAGTAAAATCTTGTCTAGTGTGGCTTCAAACTCGCTAATGTAATCAACGCCTAAGCTGGTATTAAATACACTATTAGTTTGAAAAAGATATTGATCATTACCTAGTCCACCTGTGAGGATATCATCACCCAGTCCTCCCCAGAGGCTATCATTGCCAGCACCACCATTGAGGATATCATTACCAGCACCTCCCCAGATTGTATCATTTCCTGCTAAACCTTGCAGTTGATCACTGCCATCACCACCACTCAGGGTATTATTCAGTGTATTACCTGTTAAACGGTCATTTCCTGTACCACCTGTCGCATTTTCAATGACGTTATTAGCAGAAAGAATGAGTTTGAGATTACTATTGACTGTTTGTGATGTAGTGACACCTAAATTCAAATTTACAGCAGCAGTAGTACCAGTAAAGTCAACAGTATCTGTTCCCCCAGTTGTTATTTCTGTAATTGTGTCAGTTCCTAAAGCAGAATTGGCTACAAAACCATAAGTATCATTACCATCTAACCCAGTAAGAGTATTATTGGCACTATTACCCCTGATGACGTTATTACCTGCATTACCTGTACCATTGATAGCAGATGTTCCTGTGAGGGTCAGGTTTTCTACATTTGCGGGTAGGGTAGTGGTAAAGGCAGCGGTTAAGGTATCGGTGATGGTTGTAGTCGCAGTTTGAGCAGTACCCAAGGTGGCATTAGTTGGGTTAGTTAACGTTAGGGTAAAGGTTTCATTGGCTTCATTAATGGAATTATTGACAATGGGGATAATGATATTTTGACTGGTAATACCAGGGTTAAATGTGAGAGTGCCGCTAGTGCTGGTGTAGTCTGACACTGCTGTAGCTGTACCGTTTGCAGTGGCATATTGAACGGTGATAATTTGGCTGCTGGAGTTGGAAAGAGTGACTGTATAGCTGACATTTTGGGGACTGGTGAAACCTTCCACAACCGTTTGGTTAGCACTGAGGTTAATGGTGAGAGAGGGTGCAACATCATCATTAGTAATAGTTCCTGTTACCGCAGTGGTTGTACCAACGGTGTAACCTGTACCAGCAGCTAATGTTAACGCTACGGTTTCATTAGCTTCAACTGTGGTATCTGCGGTGGGGTCTATGGTTAGGGTTGCGGTACTCGAACCAGCAGCAAAGGTGATGGTTTTGCCTGTTCCGGGTGTTGCACCTGTATAGTCTGTACTATCTGCTGTTCCAGCGATGCTGTAGTTAACAGTTAAGGCATTGCTGGTGACACCAGTTCTGGTGAAGGTATAAACTAGATTGGCTGTTCCATCTTCAGTGACGCTGCTGGGAGATACAGCTAGGGTAACGCTAGTATCGTCATTAGTAATAGTTCCCGTGACGGCGGTGGTTGTACCAACGGTGTAACCTGTACCCGCAGCTAATGTTAACGCTACGGTTTCATTAGCTTCAACGGTGGTATCTGCGGTGGGATCTATGGTTAGGGTTGCGGTACTCGAACCAGCAGCAAAAGTAATGGTTTTGCCTGTTCCGGGTGTTGCACCTGTATAGTCTGTACTATCTGCTGTTCCAGCTATGTTGTAGTTAACAGTTAAGGCATTGCTGGTGACACCAGTTCTGGTGAAGGTATAAACTAGATTGGCTGTTCCATCTTCAGTGACGCTGCTGGGAGATACAGCTAGGGTAACGCTAGTATCGTCATTAGTAATAGTTCCCGTGACGGCGGTGGTTGTACCAACGGTGTAACCTGTACCCGCAGCTAATGTTAACGCTACGGTTTCATTAGCTTCAACGGTGGTATCTGCGGTGGGATCTATGGTTAGGGTTGCGGTACTTGAACCTGCTGCAAAGGTAATGGTTTTGCCTGTTCCCGGTGTTGCACCTGTATAGTCGGTACTGGCTGCTGTACCTGCAATATTATAGTTTACTGTCAGGGGGTTGGTTGTTAGACCTGTGCGGGTGAAGGTATAAACTAGGTTGGCTGTTCCGTTTTCGGTAACGCTGCTGGGAGATACAGCTAGGGTAATAGAGGGTAAAGCTACATCATCATTATTGATAGTACCCTGACCTTGAGCATCGACAATAGTGGCATTTGTCGGGTTACTCAGGTTAACAAAGAATGTCTCGTTACCCTCAACAGTTGTATCACCAAGAATAGATATTGCAATGGTTTTAGTAGTTTCATTTGTGGCAAAAGTGAGAGTACCAGAAGTGCTAGTAAAGTCACTACCTGCTGTTGCTGTACCATTAGCAGTGGCATAGTTAACTGTGATAGGTTGACTGGCAGTACCAGAACGGGTGACAGTAAACACTGCATTAGTTGTACCGCTATTACCTTCTGTGATAGTTACATCATTAATGGAGAGGGTTGGTAAACCATCATTATCAGTAATAGTTATGGTTTGATCTGAAAATTGTACTTTTTGGATTCCATACAATGTATCTATACCATCACGATTATTGACAGAATCGGTAATGGTAAATACTCCTCCTGAACTGGTAATTTGATATTGGGAACGAGTACCTGAATAAACAGCAGTATCACTTCCCGCACCACCATAAAGGGTATCATTACCAACACCACCAAATAACCTATCATCTCCCTGTTCCCCAAATAAACGGTCATCACCTCCATTTCCTTGTAGTGTATCATTACCGAAACCACCAAACAAATCATCTCGATAACCAGTTCCCGTGAAAGTGTCATCAACCACCGCAGTCTTGAAATTAAAATCAGTGGCTTGCAGTTGAGTTTTGCTAATACCATTAATTTT
>NZ_JACJPU010000074.1:0-16777 GCF_014696235.1 Sphaerospermopsis sp. FACHB-1194
ATTCAGACAAATACAACTTTAAACACCAAACAAACCATCTAAAAATTACCATCCCGTACATCCTCAAATCCTGGTTATCCTGATTCAGACAAATACAACTTTAAACACCAACAGAAAATCTATAAATAACATCCTGTAAATCCTAAAATCCTGGAAATCCTGATTCAGACAAATACAACTTTAAACACCAACAGAAAATCTATAAATAACATCCCGTACATCCTCAAATCCTGGAAATCCTGATTCAGACAAAATCAAAAATCCTGATTTATCAAAATTTCACAAAATATGATATAATAAATAACCGAAATCCATGAGGATAAAAAAATGTACGATATATACGATACCGATAAACGCAAATTATTATCAGCCTTATCTCACGGAGCAATTTTTTTTAGTACAACTATTGTATCTGTGGGTTTACCCATTGCTTTATTAATTATCTCTGATGACCCAGTTGTTAAAGACAACGCTAAAGAATCTATCAACTTCCATTTCAATGTTTGGTTTTATGGCGCAATTTTAGGAGCTTTATTTTTTCTCCTTGGTTGGTTAGTGTTACCATTGATAATATTACTACCACTCGCAGGTTTAGGATATGTGATACATTGGGGATTAACAATTTTTGCTATCATCAAAGTTTTTGGTAATCCTGATACACCCTTCCGTTATCCATTCATCTTTCGAGTTTTTTAATCATCATTTTCATTAGGTCTTTATTTCATGATAAGTAATCAGCTATCAGTAATCAGCTAAAAGCAAGGATTCAGAAATTATAACTTCGAGAATGTTATTTGTATCTGTTTCTTTTTATTCTTTGTATTTCCATCTTTCAGATACATATATTTTATTCTGACTTCTGACTTCTGACTCCTGCACGGGCGAAGTAGGGGCGAAGCATTCGGAAAATAACCTGTGATCAAAATTGATAATTTATCGCCCGAATGCTTCGCCCTTACAGGAAAATAACCTGTGATCAAAATTGATAATTTATCGCCCGAATGCTGATGCTTCCAGCACGCTTCGCGAACGCCCTTACAGGAAAATAACCTGTGATCAAAATTGATAATTTATCGCCCGAATGCTGATGCTTCCAGCACGCTTCGCGAACGCCCTTACAGGAAAATAACCTGTGATCAAAATTGATAATTTATCACCCGAATGCTGATGCTTCCAGCACGCTTCGCGAACGCCCTTACAGGAAAATAACCTGTGATCAAAATTGATAATTTATCGCCCGAATGCTGATGCTTCCAACACGCTTCGCGAACGCCCTTACGACTCCTGACTTGAAAATTATTTTTCCCAATTCCTTCCCGGAAAGTGTCAACAAAGCTGTAAAATACAAAATTGCCCCACAGCTTCATCAACAGTAGGGCAAAGACAGTTAAGCACTGTTTCTAGTTTGGCTGAAAGTCACAAGTTAAAGCACTGCTTTTGTGACGCTTTTTTTGATGTCCATTGAGTTTTTTTGATATAAAATCTATGTTCCCCACCCATCGCCCTCGTCGTTTACGTACCCATCCCCAACTACGTCGCATGGTACGTGAAACCGTTTTAACAACCAATGATTTAATATATCCTTTGTTTGCTGTTCCCGGTGAAGGTATTGCTAATGAAGTAAAATCTATGCCAGGAGTTTATCAGCTTTCAATAGATAAAATTGTTGAGGAAGCAAAGGAAGTTTATGATTTAGGTATTCCCGCTATTATCTTATTTGGAATACCTGAAGATAAAGATGTTGATGCTACGGGGGCATGGCATGATTGTGGTATTGTGCAAAAAGCAACCACCGCAGTTAAAGCAGCAGTTCCTGATTTAATTGTTATCAATGACACTTGTTTATGTGAATATACAAATCATGGACATTGTGGTTATTTAACAACTGGTGATTTAACTGGTAGAGTGTTAAATGATCCGACTTTGGAATTATTGAAGAAAACCGCAGTTTCTCAAGCTCAAGCTGGTGCAGATATTATCGCACCTTCAGGGATGATGGATGGTTTTGTGCAAGCTATTCGCGCAGGTTTGGATGAAGCGGGTTTTCAAGATATCCCTATCATGTCCTATGCTGCTAAATATGCCTCTGCTTATTATGGACCATTCCGGGATGCCGCAGACTCCACACCGCAGTTTGGCGATCGCCGCACTTACCAAATGGACCCCGGTAACTCCCGTGAAGCGATCAAAGAAATTGAGTTGGATATTGCCGAAGGTGCTGATATGCTGATGGTAAAACCAGCTTTGGCATATATGGACATTATCTGGCAAGTGAAGCAAGCAAGTAATTTACCTGTGGCTGCTTATAATGTTTCTGGTGAATATTCTATGGTCAAAGCTGCTGCTTTGAATGGTTGGATTGATGAGCAGCGTGTGGTGATGGAAACTCTGACTGGGTTTAAACGGGCTGGTGCTGATTTGATTTTAACTTATCACGCTAAAGATGCGGCTCGGTGGTTGTAATAGGTTAAATTAGTCTCACGCAAAGGCGCAAAGACGCAAAGAGTATTTTGAGTGTGTTTGTGTTTGAGCGTGAGATTTTGGCTATTAATAAAAGTGCCGCCGACTGCAACGGGCGATAAGGTCAAAATTATAATAATTCAGATAACCCAAGTTGCTAGTCATATTGTTTAGGTTGGCATGAGCGTAGTCGAAACTCGGTAGTTGAGCGTAGTCGAAACTGAGCGTAGTCGAAACTGAGCGTAGTCGAAACTCGGTAGTTGAGCGTAGTCGAAACTGAGCGTAGTCGAAACTGAGCGTAGTCGAAACTGAGCGTAGTCGAAACTCGATAACCACCTGATTCTGACAATTATTTATAAATTGAGGATGTATCGACTGATAATTTCTTTTAGTTCTTGAGGTGCTTCACTAGCTATTGCTGCTCCCAAGTCAGGACGAATAACCCACCACCAAAGTAAAGTTTCTAAATGGGTTGGTGGGTCATTATCGGGACACCATTCAATATATCCTTCATTTACACCAATGAGATTGGGGAAAATATCATTAGCTATAGCAACACGCTGATCTAATTTGTTAAATTGTACAATATCTTGCCAATTAACTTCATTTCTGGTTTCTTCTGTCACTTATACTACAATTAAAAATTCAATCTTATTTTAACAGGACTGACACAAAAAACCTATTAAACTCTTATTCCTCTATGTTCTCTGCGGTTCGTTATTCCATACATGATGCGTAATTTTTATCAATTAACAAGCTTATCCGCTTACAGAAACAGCCATTAAATATTCAATTTCTTGAAAAACGCTTTTTATTGTCTGTACAGCATTATGGGATAATGCAAACTTAATCGTGTTAACCAGTCCCCACCAAGCTTGTAAAGTGCCTTTATTAGTAGATTGACGTAACTGTAAAGTATAAAATTCTTTCCAAGAGTTGGGTGCTTTATAGGTTTTGAGTTTGCGCCAACGTCTGCGCCAAGTGAGAATATCCTTATCTGTGGGCGGTTCTGCTTCTAAAATCGGTGGTAAGTCGGCATAACTCACAAATCTGACTAAATGTTCAGAAACTACCAGGATGACGTGCGGCCAACAGCGAATCTTTCTGATTTGCTCTACGGGTATTTTCAATAATAGGGCGATCGCTTCTTTGGTGACAAACTTAAATAGGGTTTGCTGAATAAACCTAAAACCTTGATATATCAAAGGTTAGAGGCTGATAAACACAGAAATTAGTGCAAGGGTTTTGAAGGGTATACCGGAAAAAGTGTGCATTTTTTGGGATTTCAAGAGATGGCAAAGAAATTTTCAAATCTCCTCCTGACTCCTGACTCCTGACTCCTGACTCCTATGCCCTCACGGAAAGACTTTCTCAGCAACCCCTAAATAAAGGATTGACGTAGTTGGATTTTGTGGTTTCTAGTGTTATCATGGTTTTAGGTTTTTCCTTTAGGATTAATGCCTAGAGGCAGAAATTTATGATTATGATTGCCGATCGCTCTTTCGTTTGGTAGACTAGGGGCGATCGCTTTTTATGTTATAACTATAATGGACTATAATTAGGCTTTTGTCAAGTATGGGTTTGGTGAGGTTGCGGGTTAAAGAATTTGCAGCGGAGAAGGGCTGGACACTCAAAGAAGTTTCTGACCGTTCAGGAATAGCATACACCACTCTGAAAAATTATGCGAAGTCTCCGGGGTTAGCTTCGGTGGATGTTACTTCTCTTCACAAGTTGGCACGGATATTTGATGTTATGATTGAAGACTTGTATGAAATAGTCAAGGAATAGGTGACTGGTGATTGGTGACTGGTGACTGGTGACTGGTGACTGGTGACTGGTGACTGGTGACTGGTGACTGGGAGGGTGAATAACCCATTACCCATTACCCATTACTAATAAGAGTGCGATCGCTGACGTTATTAAGGACGGAGGCACGATAAAATTTAAAAACATTAAATTGTGATAAAGGTCTAAATGGCAGAAACACTATTTTTTAACGCTCTACGGGAAGCTATTGACGAAGAAATGTCCCGCGACTCTAGCGTATTTGTTTTAGGTGAAGATGTAGGACACTACGGCGGTTCTTATAAAGTCACCAAAGACCTATGCAAAAAGTATGGTGATCTGCGAGTATTAGATACCCCTATTGCGGAAAATAGCTTTACCGGTTTGGCAGTGGGAGCAGCAATGACAGGGTTAAGACCGATCATTGAAGGGATGAACATGGGCTTTTTGCTCCTCGCTTTCAACCAAATTTCTAACAATGCGGGAATGTTGCGTTACACTTCCGGCGGTAACTTTAAAATTCCCATGGTCATCCGTGGTCCTGGTGGTGTGGGAAGACAGCTAGGTGCAGAACACTCCCAAAGACTAGAAGCATATTTCCAAGCAGTTCCCGGTTTAAAAATTGTCGCTTGTTCCACACCTTACAATGCTAAAGGGTTACTAAAAGCAGCGATCCGCGATGATAACCCAGTGTTATTTTTTGAACACGTTTTACTTTACAACTTAAAAGAAAATCTACCCGAAGAAGAATATGTACTCCCACTTGATAAAGCAGAAGTAGTACGTTCTGGGAAAGATGTTACCATCCTTACCTATTCGCGGATGCGGTATCATGTCCTGCAAGCGGTGAAAACCTTGGAAAAACAAGGATATGATCCAGAAGTTATTGATTTAATATCCCTGAAACCTTTAGATTTTGATACTATTGGCGCTTCAATACGGAAAACCCACCGTGTAATAGTTGTGGAAGAGTGTATGAGAACTGGGGGTATAGGTGCAGAATTAACCGCTTCTATTAATGATAGGTTGTTTGATGAATTGGATGCGCCTGTACTGCGGCTGTCTTCCCAAGATATCCCCACACCTTACAACGGTAACTTAGAAAGGTTGACTATTGTGCAACCAGAGCAAATTGTCGAAGCTGTGCAGAAAATGATGGCTTTGCGAGTGTAGGTGATTGGTGATTGGGGACTGGTGATTGGTGATTGGTGATTGGGATAAAATTTCTTCTCTTGCCTTTTGCCTTCTGTTCCCTATTCCCTGTTCCCTGTTCCCTCTGAAATCTCTACTCAAACCTGACAAAAAGAAAGTTATCATAGCCTTTGTCAGTTGTGAGTGATGGTATGGAAAAACAGCGATCGCTACTAGCGTTAATTATAGTGTTGGTAATCGCCGCGATTACGGTGATTGCCACAATTCCTGTACCCTTGGTGTTAGACCTGCGGGGAGGATCACAGCTTACTATTCAGGTGAAAACAACCGAGGAAATCAAAGAAATCACGGAACGAGAACTAGAAGCTGTGCAGAAAGTAGTTGAAGGTCGTATTAACGGTCTTGGTGTTTCTGAACCGGTAATTCAAACAGTAGGTACTGATAAAATTTTAGTGCAGTTACCTGGGGTAAATGACCCAGAACAGGCAGAAAAGGTACTGGGGGGTACAGCACAGTTAGAATTTCGGTTACAAAAGCCGGATACAGATACTCAACTACTGGCCTTTAGAGTATCAGAAACAGAACTGAAAAATAAGCAAGAAGAATTAAGAACAAGCAATGATGCAGATGCTATTGCTAAAAATCAAGAAGATATCAAGAAAAATCAGCAGTCCATCGCCGAATTATTTGCCAGCACTGATCCACCATTAACTGGTAAATACCTCAAAGATGCCTACGGTGAACCCACCCAAGGTAATAATTGGAATGTTGTCCTGCGCTTCGATACCAAGGGTGGTGAACTTTTTGCAGACTTGACTAAAAGGTTAGCAGGAACAGGTCGCGCTATCGGTATTTTTCTCGATAATGAATTAATTAGTTATCCCACAGTAGGCGTAGAATTTGCCGCCACTGGGATCACAGGCGGTTCTGCTATCATTACAGGACGATTCCAAGCAGAAGAAGCAAATAATTTAGGTGTACAGTTACGAGGAGGCGCGTTACCCGTTCCGGTAGAAATTGCTGAAAGAAGAACAGTAGGTGCAACTTTGGGTCAAGATAGTATTCAAAGCAGCATTTACGCCGGTATCGGTGGTCTGATTTTAGTCTTAATCTTTATGGTTGTGTACTATAGACTACCAGGATTGATTGCCGATGTATCCCTAGTGATTTACTCTCTTTTAACCTGGGCTACTTTTTGCTTACTCGGTGTCACCCTCACCTTACCAGGAATTGCTGGATTTATCCTCAGTATTGGTATGGCGGTAGATGCTAACGTACTGATTTTTGAACGCACAAGGGAAGAATTACGCGCAGGTAAATCTTTATATCGTTCTGTAGAATCTGGTTTTTATCGGGCATTTTCCAGTATTTTAGATAGTAATGTTACTACCTGGATTGCTTGCGCGGCTCTGTTTTACTTGGGTTCTGGGTTAGTCAAAGGTTTCGCCCTCACCTTAGCTTTAGGGGTAGCTGTGAGTATGTTTACTGCCATTACCTGTAGTCGTACCTTGATGTTTATAGCTATTTCCATTCCCGCTTGGCGGAAAACAGAATTTTACTGTCCTAAGCTGACAGCAACAAATAAGCAGGAGGTAGCTAGATGACACTAGATATTAATAAATCGCGGAATCTTTGGTGGACTATTTCATCAGCAGTGATACTGAGTGGTATCATCTCAATGGTGATATCTTGGCAAAATCCCAACATTAAAGCACCGTTACGTCCTGGGTTAGACTTTATCGGTGGTACAAGGTTACAGTTAGTGAGAGATTGTAGTCAACCTGGTAACTGTGATCAACCAATAGATATTAATGTGGTGCGGGAAGTTGCCAAAGAGCAGGGACTAGGAGATAGTAGTATTCAATTAATCTCCGAAAATGGTCAGAAAAATGGCATCACTATCCGTACAAAAAACCTAGAAACTGACCAGCGCACCAATTTACAAACCGCTTTAAGTGCAAAAATTGGTGCTTTTGATCCGCAAAAAAACCAAATTGACTCTGTAGGTCCCACATTAGGAAGAGAACTTTTTAGGACTGGAGTTATAGCTTTAGCAGTTTCCTTTTTGGGTATTGTTGTTTATTTGAGTTTCCGTTTCCAGTGGGATTATGCTTTGTTTGCGATCGTTGCCACATTTCACGATCTCTTGGTGACGGTAGGAATATTCTCAATTTTGGGTTTGGTTTTAGGTGCAGAAGTAGATAGTCTCTTTATTGTCGCCTTACTGACTATTACAGGATTCTCTGTTAATGATACAGTGGTAATTTATGACCGCATCCGAGAAAATATTAAAAATCATCCCCAAACACCAATTGCAGAAATAGTTGATGATGCTGTAAATCAAACTTTAAGCAGATCAATCAACACTAGCTTAACAACTATGTTGTCTTTGTTTGCTATTTTTTTGTTTGGTGGGGAAACTTTAAAATATTTTTCTCTGGCTTTAATTATTGGTTTTATCGCCGGGGCTTATTCTAGTATTTTCATTGCTAGTACCCTGTTAACATGGTGGCGAGAACGCAATGAATATACAATAGATAAAATTAATACATCTGTTGATTAAGGAGTCAGGAGTCAGTAGGGGCGAAGCATTCGGATAAAAATATTTCACTCGTCACTCGTTCCCAGTCTCCAGACTGGGAATGTAAACCTAGAGGTTCTACCTCTATCACTCGTTTCACTCGTTCCCATTCTCCAGACTGGAAATGTAAACCTAGAGGTTCTACCGTGAGGTTAACATCTATTTTAGGTAGGGAGTGTCAATAACTTATGGACTCACAGGAAGAACCAACAATTAATTACTCAAACCTAGAAAATTCTGATGCTACTTTTGTTCAACAGGTACAGAGATTACACCAGCTAACAGTATATGGCAGGTGGTTATTTGTTTGTTGTTTATGGGTGATTATTGCTCCTGTATGTCTGTGGAATTTACGCACTGAGTTTACCTTGTGGCAACAATATTTTACCTGGGTAGCTGTGCGATATGCCCTGGCTTTTCATCCATTTGCTACTGTGGGTTTAGCTTTTTGTATTGGGATGACGGTTTCTGTTTTAATTTGGCAAAGTCGCAATATTTTGATCGGTTTACCGCAACCGGAAAAGCAACGTTTAGAACAGCAGGTTTTTAAGATACGTCAACAAGGACCGAGTCATCCTTTATGGAAATTGATAATTGATAATTGATAATTGATAATTGATAATTGATAATTGATAATTGATAATTGATAATTGATAATTGATAATTGATAATTGATAATTGATAATTGATAATTGATAATTGATAATTAAATAGGGTTTCCTGAATAAACCTAAAACCTTGATATATCAAAGGTTAGAGGCTGATAAACACAGAAATTAGTGCAAGGGTTTTGAAGGGTATACCGGAAAAAGTGTGCATTTTTTGGGATTTCAAGAGATGGCAAAGAAATTTTCCAATCTCCTCCTGACTCCTGACTCCTGACTCCTGACTCCTATGCCCTCACGGAAAGACTTTCTCAGCAACCCCTAAATAGAGTTTGAATTTTTAATTCATCAACATCCTGTACATCCTTTTAAGGAAGTGGGAGAAACAAATATAGCTACTACTATCATAACAGTAGGTGAGCTAACTTATATGTGGGAAAATTGGAGAGACAATCATGAGTAATTGAATATCTTGATTTTGATGTTTGATTTTTTTGTCTGAATCAGGATGTCCAGGATTTAAGGATTTAATGGATTATCAATTTATGGATTATCAATTTAACGATCTTTCAAGATTAAATAATTTCCATGATCTCAATAATCAATAATATAAATATATCACAAATATTCATCAATCAATTACATCCTGATGCAGAAAAATCATCAAATCAACACTTGACAAAATCCCCAGATTGTTTTATTCTTATGTTATGGGTGGAAAAGAGTGCGCCCATATATATATAGACTTTATATATAGACTTTATCTATCAACATCATAAATATTCATCCCATCCTGAAAATCCTTAAATCCTGGATATCCTAATGCTGACGGTGGTATAGTATAATCATGGCTAGATATACCCAGCAACTACCATGAGTCAATGTATCAATCCTGACTGTCTTTACCAAAATCCCCAAGGTACTAATTTTTGTCAAAATTGCGGTAGTAAAATCATTTTAGATGATCGTTATCTCCCTTTAAAATTTCTCGGTGAAGGTGGTTTTGGTAGAACTTTTCAAGCTGTAGATATCAAAAGATTAAATACACCCTGCGTCATCAAACAATTTTTACCCCAACAAGCAGGAAGTTCATCTTTACAAAAAGCGACGGAATTATTTCAACAAGAAGCTCAACGACTGCAAGAATTAGGTAAACATCCGCAAATTCCTGATTTACTCGCTTTCTTTCCCCAAGATGGTAGACTGTATTTAATTCAGGAATTTATTGATGGGCAAAATTTACTGCAAGAGTTAGACACTCAAGGTAAATTAAACGAACCACAAATCAGAATTATCTTAACAGAGTTATTGCCTGTTTTGCAATTTATCCATGACAATAAGGTAATTCATCGAGATATCAAACCAGAAAACATTATTAGAAGCAAAACCGGTAAATTATTCCTGATTGATTTTGGCGTTTCTAAAGAAACAAGTGGTAGTATTTTAACTAGAGTGGGAACTATTACCGGAACTCCTGGATATGCACCACCAGAACAATTTAGGGGGATGGTTTACCCAAGTAGTGATCTTTATAGTTTAGCTGTAACTTGTGTCAGATTATTAACGGGACATTTTCAAAAAAATGATGGTTCTGATTCTTTGTTTGATCCGATAAATATGGAATGGCAATGGCAAAAGTATGTTTCTTTAAGTCAGGAATTAACTGATATTTTAGAAACTATGTTGCAAGATATTCCTAAAAAACGTTATCATTCAGCAACAGATGTTTTAGCAGCATTAAATAATCCCATTCCGCAAAAAATTGTTGTTGTTCCTAACCCCCAACCTCCGCAAACACAACCAACTTCTAATAATCCATTTAAACAAATTTTTCAACAGTTGATTTCTCTTCCAACTAACTCACCTCAACCAACGATCATTAAACCTCAACCTACTAATTCTCACACATCATTTCAGGAAAATTTAGGTAATGGTGTATTATTAGAAATGATCGCTATTCCTGGGGGAAGTTTTTTAATGGGTTCACCGGAAAATGAACCTGAGAGACGTGATTCAGAAAGTCCTCAACATCGGGTGAATATTCAACCATTTTATATGGGCAAGTTTACTGTAACTCAGGCACAATGGGAACGGGTAGCAGCGTTACCAAAAATTAAACAGGATCTCAATCCTCAACCTTCCCGCTTTCAAGGTAAAAATAAACCAGTGGAAAGAGTTTCATGGCTTGACGCACAGGAATTTTGTGCTAGAATAAGCAAAGCTACAGGTAAAAAATATAGTCTACCCAGTGAAGCAGAATGGGAGTATGCTTGTAGAGCCGGAACAACTACACCATTTTATTTTGGGAACAATATTACCACTGATTTGGTAAATTATAATGGTAACTATTCCTATAATTCCGGTGCAAAAGGCAAATATCGTCAACAAACCACTGATGTAGGTTCTTTTCCACCTAATTCTTTTGGTTTATACGATATGCATGGGAATGTCTGGGAGTTATGTGAAGATGACTGGCACAATAATTATATAGACGCGCCTACAGATGGTAGTGCCTGGATTGGCGAAAGCGCTTTCAAGATGCTGCGCGGTGGTTCTTGGGGCGACTCCCCCAGGACTTGCCGTTCTTCGTGCCGTAGCTACGGCAACCCAGACGACAGGCACGGCAACATCGGGTTTCGGTTGGTAGTTTCCGGCGCAAGGACTCTTTAGTTCTTTACTCTCTTACCCTTTTACCCTCTACACTTTTTCTTTTTTCCCTTCTTCTATCGCCTGACGGCGATCAAGTTTTTTTAAGATTTTAGAGGCATTTAATTTAGTTTAAAGTTGTATTTGTCTGAATCAGGATGTCCAGGATTAGAGGATGTACAGGATGTGATTGAGAGATTTTCTGTTGGTGTTTAAAGTTGTATTTGTCTGAATCAGGATTTTGAGTAGAGTAATTTTCAGATTGTTGATAATCATGCAAAAACAATCATTAAATAACATCCTGCAAAAATCCCCAACTTGCCAACAAACAATCATTGAAAAACATCCTGTACATCCTCTAATCCTGGACATCCTGATTCAGACAATTATAATTCAACAAACAGAAAATATTATAGCAGTAGACAGAGTAGTTAGGACATCAATGAATCATGAAACTCTCACCCCAACAGGGTTTTACTCCTGACTCCTGACTCCTGACTCCTGACTCCTGACTCCTGACTCCTGACTCCTGACTCCTGACTCCTGACTCCTGACTCCTGACTCCTGACTCCTGACTCCTACTATAACAATTAATTAACTTTTTCTTAGTTGCATAAATATGTACATTTAAAGTATTTTTTCAGAAAATATGCCATAACAGAAACGAAGATACTACCAGTTGGGTGTCTATACATGAAAAATCCTCAAATTCATTTTAGCGATCGCCGTGCGGAAATTGACCTTTACCAACTTCAGAATTTGTTTAATATAGCCGCTTTTTGGGCGAAAGGACGCAGTATAGAGGATTTAAACAAAGCTATTACTAATAGTGAACAGGTGATTTCTGTTTGGGATGGAGAACAACTCATTGGTTTTGCAAGAGCTAATTCTGATGGCATCTATCGCGCTACAATTTGGGATGTTGTCATTCATCCAGATTATCAAGGTAAAGGACTGGGAATTAAATTAGTAGAAACAGTTTTAGCTCACCCTGTCATGCAAGTGGAGAGAGTTTATTTAATGACAACTCATCAACAAAAATTCTATGAAAAGATTGGTTTTCAAACTAATAATACCACGACAATGGTACTATACAACCAATCGGATCTAGGTTCTATTCCGACAGGAGAAGTTCAGCTTCAGGAGTCACTAGGGGGATAGCAATTTGTAGTCTGCTGCAATCTTGTGTTACTTCTGTGGTGATGGGAGAAGCAATAATTTCTAGTTTTCCTCCCATCGTTTCTAGTAATTTTTGATTAAGTAATAGTTTCATCCCTGATGAGATTTCTATACTATCTTTTATATTTTCTTGATTTGTGTTATTTTCAGAGGCAATCAAATTTATTTTCTCACTGGAGATGACAGCATGAGAAGGGACATCTAGATAAATATGCACAACATTATTAATAATATTATTTGTAGCTGTATTTGCAGGTGCAATACTACTGGAAAGATGAATACTACCTTCTTCCATTTGTAAAATAGTAGTATCTATTAAATTCACCAATATTTGACGTAGCCAGCGGTTATCTGCTAAAACATAAATTTCTGGTTTAGGAAATGATATAGTAAAAGGATAATTGCGATTTCCTGCCAACATATAAGTTAATTTATAAACTTCTTCTAAAACCTTAGTTAACTGTAAAGGCTGAATATGTAATTTATTTGTTCCGTGTTCTGTTCTAGCAACACTGAGAATTTCATCAATCATTTTTAGCAATTTCAGCGATCGCTCATAAGCTTGTCCGACAAATTCCCTTTCTTCCTCTGGATTTTCGCACAAATCATTTAAAATTAACTGATGTAATCCTATTAAACCATTCAGGGGCGATCGCAATTCATGGGTAGTCCTTGCCAAAAAACCACCTTGAAACTGGCTCATTTCCCTAGCCAGTTGGTAGGCTAATTGGGTTTGGTTTAATTTGTCTAAAGTTTTTTGTAAAACTTCGGTTTCTTGCTGTTGTGGGGCAATTTCCACAGGAATGGATGAAGATTTAGATGACTTTAGGAATAACTTACAAAAACCTATTCCTAAACCTATTCCTAAACCTATTCCTGATCCTAGATATAACCATTCATTTAAGCTAGTCATAGAAAATTTTACTCTTGAGTACCATTATCAATTATCAATTATCAATTATCAATTTTAATTACTCCTTGGCGCAAAATTTGCCAATCATTCCCTGTCCATTTAGCAACAGTAGAAGGTATTCCCAAACCTTTATATTCAATCGCTTCTAAGGTGAGAACATCAGGAAAATTCACTTCTATTTCTGCTCGATTTTCTAAAGCTGGTTGTCCTGATAAATTAACACTAGTGGTAGCCATTGGTCCAGTTTGTGCTAAGATATTTTGGGCAATTGGATGATTGGGTACTCTAATACCTATAGTAGTTGGATCAGTAGGATTCATCACTTGAGGAATTTTCTCACTAGCAGGTAACACTAAAGTCAATGCACCAGGCCAATATTGACTAACTACCTCCTGCCAAATTTGATATTCAGTCTGATTTCCTTTTACATAATCCCATAAATCTTCGGCTTTAGCAGCCATTAAAATTAAAGGTTTATCCAAACTTCTTTGTTTAGCAGTATAAATTAATTCTGCTTGTGCGGGTATGCTGGCCAGTGCAGGAACAGTATCCGTAGGGAAACTAATTAGTTTTCCTGCTTTTGCAGAGTTGATGAGAACTTCTAGAGAAACATTCATAAATAAATATCAGAAAATTACTTATCTATTTTTAGATATAATCGGCAAATATCAGGTGACAGGTGACATAATTGGTTTAATTAGGGTTTGCTGAATAAACCTAAAACCTTGATATATCAAAGGTTAGAGGCTGATAAACACAGAAATTAGTGCAAGGGTTTTGAAGGGTATACCGGAAAAAGTGTGCATTTTTTGGGATTTCAAGAGATGGCAAAGAAATTTTCAAATCTCCTCCTGACTCCTGACTCCTGACTCCTGACTCCTATGCCCTCACGGAAAGACTTTCTCAGCAAACCCTAATTATAAATTAAACTATATAAGAATTATGACATCCTGAACATCCTTAAATCCTGAAAATCCTGATTCTGACAAAATCAAATTTTGAAAAATCACCACATTCCTATTAAATCAACATCCTGTAAATCCTATAATCCTGGATATCCTGATTCTGACAATAAAAATCCTGAAAATCCTGATGCAGAAAAAATCAGATCCAGGACATTCTACATATTTACATAAGCTATCGCAAACCGTTCTATTCCTGCTAAATCTGCATGAATAGAAATGTCACTATAATGACAATTATTTTCTAACAATTCTCGCACCGTTTCAGCCTGTCCTGCCATCATTTCAATTAACCACATTCCACCAGGACGCAAATAATCAGGAGCAACTGCGATTAAATGACGAATATAATCTAAACCATCCACACCACCATCTAATGCTAGATGGGGTTCATGTTTCACTACTTCCGGTTGTAATGTCAGTACCGTATCACTGGGAATATAAGGCGGATTTGATACCATCCCGCTAAATTGACCTTGCAAAAATTCTAAGGGTTTCCACCAATTACCTTGGTAAAATTTCACTTGTTCCCCAAAACCTAAACTTTCCGCATTGGTTTTCGCAACCTCTAAAGCTTCAGCACTGACATCTACAGCATGAATTGTCGCATTTGTCAATACCTCCGCTAAACCAAGAGCGATCGCCCCACTCCCAGTCCCCAAATCTGCCCAATGACCTGATTGTAACCCCTTACTTTCAGCAGCGTTTACAGCCAAATCAATCAAAATCTCTGTTTCCGGTCTAGGAATCAAAACCGCACTGGACACAGCGAGTTTAAATTTGCGCCAAGGTGTCACTCCAGCAATATACTGTATCGGCAAGCGTTCCTGTAAACGTCTTTGCCATAACTGGTCTAGTTCTGACAAAGAAAACTGCGTTTGAATATGATTCAAGTTTTTGAAGGACTCCAAACGCAGTGTCAAGCGGTCTAACTCAGTTATTTCCTGCAACAGCCAATCAACTTCTACAGGAGAAATGTCCGTAGATAAAGCATCTTTCAGTGCTTGATTACGCCACTGCCAAACTTCCATACCAGTAAATGACTGTTGCTTTGCCATGATTAACGCCGTTTAGAAGGTGCATTATTCTGCTTGGCAGCATTATTTTTAGGCAAAGTCCTAATATATTCTCTAGACTCTGGGGATGGAACCAAAACCACCTGATTTAACCAAGAATCATTTTTATCTTCCAAAGTTTTAATCACCCCATCCACATCTATTACCTGAATATCAGCTTTAGGAAACTTTGGTTTCACTTGGTTCAATAAACCTAGTGCATCTTGTTTACTCAAGAATAAAGGAATCATTTGCTGATTATTCCCACCTAATTGAATTGGCACATAGCCTTTATCTGGTGCAAACCTTACCGCAAATACAGGTACACTTTTAAATTGATCTACTTTTTGACCACTTGCATTTAGTAAAGTTAGAGCGCCTTTAACTTCTTTATCTACAGGCTTAAAAGCAAACAGAAGTCTATTTTGTTGGTTTTTACTTTGTTGCAATTGCTGATAAATTACACCTAGAGGAACAGCGGTAACTTGCAACTGTTTAGCCATTGTTTCTAGTTTTGGGTCTTTATTTTTGGCATTTTGCAATTCTTTGATAAACGCCAAAGCTTCCTGCCGACTCATATATACACCAGTCACTGAAGCCCCTGGTTGTCCATTTTGTGCGGGTATAGTCCGACTCAACGGTAAACCCTGATCATTCGTAATCAAGTAAACCGGTACAGAATCCAATTTTTCTTTGACTTGTTGTTCTGATAATGCCAGCACAGGAAAATCAACAGCTACCACGCTGCCAAATAGGGTACTACCTACTAAACCAAGCGTTAAGCCCCAGCGAACCAATGATTTCATAAATACTCCTTATCTCAATATCAATACTTGAATTAACTTAGACAATCAGAAAGTAGTAGAATTTTATACCAACAAAACCAAGTTTAATTATCTAACCAGCTATTTTAGCTTTAAATAAGTTTATTGTGCTAATTTTTGGGAATTTTGCACTGCTATTCACTACTAAATGCTGTATTATTCTATTATATTCTCCAGCAGGGTTTGATTTCCGGGACTCTTGCTCACAACAATTACATTTGATTGTATTGTTGTTTGTTTTGTTGTTTGTTTTGTTTTTCTCGTTTTTCCGTGACGCTAGGACTTGATAAATCGTTCCCATTTCCGATTAACAGAGTTTTTTTATAGCTGTAGATAAGGCCGTGAGGATATTAACCAAAACTAAAACTTAGACACTCACAGTTTTTTTTACTGTCAATAGTCACCTGTTATAAATTATTTATTAACGTAAGTTGCTAGTTCTGCAAAAAAGGCTCTCAAATCCCAATACTGTTCGGTTAAGAGTTTTTGTAGCGACTGTCTTGATTGTCAAGCGATCGTAAAGGAAAAATTTAAAGTCTAGGAAAAAAGTCAGAAAATAGAGGATAAAAACAAAGCAAAACAAAACAGGTAAATTATAGATGGCTATAAATTACC
>NZ_JACJPU010000075.1:0-16043 GCF_014696235.1 Sphaerospermopsis sp. FACHB-1194
CTGAGCGGTGCCGACCTGAGCCGTGCCTACCTGAGCGGTGCCTACCTGATCCGTGCCTACCTGAGCGGTGCCAACCTGAGCCGTGCCTACCTGAGCGGTGCCGACCTGAGCCGTGCCTACCTGAGCCGTGCCTACCTGAACGGTGCCGACCTGAGCGGTGCCGACCTGAGCCGTGCCTACCTGAGCGGTGCCGACCTGAGCCGTGCCTACCTGAGCGGTGCCGACCTGAGCGGTGCCTACCTGAGCCGTGCCAACCTGAGCGGCGCAACAGTTGAAAATGCAATATTTGGAGATAATCAGGGCATTTCTCCAGCTATGAAGCGCGACTTAATTGAACGCGGGGCAATTTTTGAAGATTCTCCAGGCGATCGCTCTCGTGTTCTCACTCGTGTCTAAAGGATTTGTGATCATAATTTCAGAATGTGACCTCTGAATCAAGATCAAGAAGAATGATGGGATGATAATTGCGATCGCTCTTTACCAAAAATATACCTTTTGCCTATTAACCTAAGTTGCTAGTACCTCTCGGCATAAATACGCCTACCTTTCACAAGTGTTTCAAATCACAGATTTTTCACCAACTTTAATGGTGGGTTTACTTGCGCCAAGCTGTACTAGTCATCTAGTTGAGGCTGGTAATGGGTAATTGGAAACTGCTGTAAAATCCTAGTTTTAATCCTGATTATCCTTCAATCCTGGAAATCCTGATTCTGACAGTTTCCCTAACTAGCAACTTACGTTATTACTTTTTAAGTCCTTACTATTAAGTTAAGTATCTTTCTATTAAGGAAAGATTAAAAATCCTAAAATCTTTAGCACAATAGTATAACCCGATTGTCTTTTGCGTGGTTTGAGGAGTTGAACTTATCTAAAGACACAGAGAGGTAAAATTATGGACGCTAATAGCTTCCTGAGTCAATATACATCAGGAAAACGGAATTTTAAGGGAGCAATTCTGCATCAGGCACAGTTAACTCAAGCTGAATTAACTGGTGTTAATTTATCTGAAGCTGACTTGAGTGGTGCTGATTTAAGTGAAGCAAACTTGAGTAAATGTAATCTATCTAGAGCAAATTTGACCAATGCCGATCTCAATGGCGCAAATTTGCAAGGTGCAAACTTGAGTGAAGTAAATTTGATTGGTGCTGATTTGACAAGAGTTAATTTCCAGGAAACTAACCTCAGTCGTGCAGACTTGCGAGCCGCAAATTTAACGTCAGCTAATCTACTGGGTGCAAACCTCAGTGAAGCAGATATCAGTGGTGCTGATTTCAGCAGTGCTAATCTTCAAAAAGCCAATTTGATTGGTAGCAATATCGAAGAATCAGAACTCTATGATGCAGATTTAACTGGTGCAATCATTTCTGAACCAGAGATGATTGAGGAAGTTCTGCATATAGGTTTATCCCATACATGGATCACATGGGCTGGAAGTTATTGATTTTTCAAGGGGAAATGGGAAATGGGGAATAGGAAATGGGGAATAGGAGTCATGGATTTTGGATTGTTTTTGTCATCTCCAATCTAAAATCTAAAATCTAAAATCTAAAATTTTCTTCCCCACTCACCAGTCACCACTCCTTAATAAACTAAAGGTGTTACACCACGCATTGCTCGTAAAGAATTTATACAAGCTGGGCAATCACAGCCAAATAAATCCACGGCCATATTGCTTTCTTCAATATTGAACTCTAGCATCTGAATATCAGCAGGAGTATCAAAATCTTCTGCTTGGGGTTGATACTCTGGAATTTGAGCTAATACAGAAGCTCTAGCACATACTAAACCAACTTTATGTTTATTGCGAATACAGGACAAATTATCTTTACTTTGGGCTGTATTCTGGGATGTATTTTTAACTGTTGGTTCTATCGCTTGGGCTTGCTTGAGCATCACTCCCATAGTCAACCAGGAGCTAATCAATACAGGAGAAGAAAAGAGGCTTAGTATAAATTTGTTCATCATCTTGCTTGATATAATGTTCTTGACTGCTAAGGATACACGATTAAATCTTTCAATTCAAGAGAACAGCTATCAGGAATAATAATAGTTGATTCCGGTGCTATAGAGTGTCAGTATTAGTCACTGACCAGTTATTTAATTTTTTGGACATAATTGTAGTAGTTATGTCTTTTGACTTTGACAATTTTTTCAATCCTCTTCCTTTCAGAGAGAGGTCATTGTCAATTGTCCATTGTTAATTGTCCATTATTGAAGTGTGTAGGCAGGAAACAGCAAGGATCAGGAAACAGGAAAGACGGGTTTTAGTTATTCAATCAATTTAGATATTGACTGAAAATTAACTATTAAAAAATGAATAATAAAATGTCCGCAAGAGCGGACATATATCAGGGCTTCTGTCACTTTTATTGGCTACAATCATGTATGAAACATGATGCTTTTATTGTTGATGATAAAAACCAAAAAATCAAGGGTTTACAAGCATTAGACTAGACATAACTACTTGAATTTTATCTTTTTATATAAGCCTTGATGAGTGATTAGAGACGTTGACCGGAATGTTTGTACGGAATTATTGTCAAATTTGTAATTACAGAGAACCAATTTTGTAGATAAATTATCAAGTGTGACTCCAACAGCGATGATGATTTTGACTTTTGTTAGCACAACTTTAGTTAAGGATATTCTATATTCTGAATCTTGGCAATTTTCTAGGAAATATCAACAGGAAAATCACCTCATAAACCTCATAAATATTTGGATGTTTTATATAAAACAATTTGTCTAATAGCATAGCAAAAATTACTAAAATCGGACATTTATTTTTAGACATAATTCCGATATTTATGTCTTTAAGTTCTGAAGATTTATGGTATTTTTAAATTAAATTAAATTAAAAAGGTAAAGGTGGTCAGGTATGACAAGCCCTGAGAATAATTTGTTATTCTTGGGGCTTTATTTAGGATCACGAATTTACAATAATCGACAATTAAAAATGAACCTGGAATGAAACAATTGTCAATTATCAATTGTCAATTATCAATTGATAACGACGTGGTGTATAAACTCTTGTATCTTTTTCACTGGTTTCAATTTTCCGAGTTTGGGAAGAACCAATAATAATCAAGGTTCGCATATCAGCATCCTTTGGTTTTAATTGTTCCAAATTAATGACTTTTACCGTTTGTCCTGGTCTGCCAAGATTCCACCCTAATATTACCGGGGTATCTGGTTTTCTGTACTTTAGTAAGATATTTTTCGCTTCTTCTAATTGCCAAGTTCTTTCTTTGGAAATAGGATTATAAAATGCAATTACAAAATCACCTTGGGCTGCGTTTGTAATACGTTGGGTGATAATTTCCCAAGGTTTTAAAATGTCAGAAAGAGAAATTACACAAAAGTCATGTCCCAAAGGTGCGCCAATAGCTGCTGCGGTGGCTTGCATGGCGGAAATACCAGGGGCTACTTGAATATCAATTGTTTGCCATTCTGGTTGTTGATATTTATCTATGACTTCAAAAACTGCGGTGGCCATTGCATAAATACCGGGATCTCCTGAAGAAACTACTGCTACATATTTACCTGTTGCGGCTAAGTCTAAGGCCATTTTTGCCCTTGCTTCTTCTTCTCTATTATCCGATTCATGAATTTTTTTACCTTCAGCTAAAGCACCAATTAAATTAATATAAGTCTTATAACCAACTAAATCTGTAGCATGATTGAGAATTTCTTTAACTTCGGGTGACATCCATTTTGATGCACCAGGTCCAGTACCAATAATGGCTAATTTTCCCTGTGGTTGTCCAATGGTTTCGGGGTTGATAATTTCTGGAGAAATACTCAGAGTAATCTGGGAAAATGGAGAACACAAAGATTTGTTATTTGGTTCTGTACCTGCACAAACAACTGCTTCATGAAAACAGTATCCTTGGGTGGTAAATTTTGTCAGTTGACTCACTGCAAAAAACCGAATGGGTACTTGAAAAATGTGGGCGATATTTTCCAGTATGCAATCAGCAGCTAGGTAAAGAGGTGCAAGAATAACAGCGACTGCTTTGGATGAAACCTGTGCGTCTTCTAGTAGTTCGTAAATGTGGCTAAGTGTTCCTGAGTTGGGGGAAGTAATGGCGATCGCTACTTTTTTGGGATGATAAACTAAACAGTCAGGTTGAGGAATTACGTTTTTTTCTGTCACCTCAATAGTTAACTCCCCATTTTCATCAATAGGTAAGTTACTTTCACTCAACCAAGGTGCTGTTCCTACTAATTTAACTTTTGCCCCTGCTAATAAGTCAGATATAAATTTTTTCGCATTCTCTGGGTTAGCTAAATGATATCCAAAAGGAGGAGATAACAACGCTGTCCGAAAACGCAAATCTCCTGTAGTGGTAATGGCAGCTTGTACTTTTAAAGCTGCTGCTATTTGCCGTGCTAATTCGTTTACTCCACTTAGTCCACCCAAAAGCGGGACAACTGCACTCCCATCTTCAGCTACAGCTAATACTGGTGGTTCTTGACTTTTATCTGTAATCAGTGGTGCTAAAGTTCTAATCAGAATCCCGGCTGCACATATACCAATTATCGGTGTGCCAGCGGCGAACAACTCGCGCAGTGTATCGCCAAAGTTTGTAAAGCTTACATCAACATCACAGGTGCGACTTGCTAACCCGTATAATTTTGCACCTGGTAAAATACTTGTAATTTGTCTGGCTACTGTGATACTATTTTGACCTAGTATGACAACGGCAGATGTCAACCTTGTTTTCATTTAAAATTTATATTTATTTACTTATTTTAAGATAGTTCTTCCTTATCAGGAGACACTATATCAGGTTTTTAGATGGGTGTCAATAGTCTTAACTTACTATTGCGCGGTGACTGGGGACTGGGGACTGGGGACTGGGGACTGGGGACTGGTGATTGGTGACTGGTGATTGGTGACTGGTGACTGGGGACTGGTGACTGGGGACTGGGGACTGGGGACTGGTGACTGGTGATTGGTGACTGGTGATTGGTGACTGCTTAAAGTCTTTGCTTAGTGGGTATAACTATCATCGAGAAATAAGGAACTTGTTCGGGATCTACTTCATCTAAAGGTACAATTCTTTGCTGTGTGGTTGTTGCCCGTTCAATATATTTTGCCCGTGAAGCTAGTCCTAATTGATGCAGGATATCACGCACTTTAGCAAAGTGACGACCGAGTTTCATGATTGCTGCTGCATCTGTGGCTAAAAGCTGGGCAGTTAGCATTTCTGTGGGCAGGGTAGCGGGTAGAACTGTGAGAATATCGTTGTAGTAGGTGAAGGGTACTCCCAAGGATACTGGACAGGCCATTAAGGAAGAAATGCCAGGGACAACTTCCGTCTGATACTGGTCAGATAAACGAGTGAAGATATACATGAAAGAACCGTAAAAAAACGGATCGCCTTCACACAATACAACGACATCCCGACCGGCGGCTAGATGTTCACCTATGGGTTCAACTTCTTTGTCATAAATGGCTTTGGCTTTTTCTGGTTCTAGGGCGCGGGGAAGATGATATAAAACTTCAATTTGATTACCGGGTAAGTATGGCGACACGATTTTTCTGGCGATACTTTCCCGATCTATTGCTGACTGATAGGCAATAACAGAGGCCGAACGTATTAAGCGTAATGCTTTTAATGTCAATAGTTCTGGATCTCCAGGACCAACACCAACTCCATACAGACGACCTTTTGAGTTCATATTTCTTCCTCGGTTGCTATGGCGTTAACGGCAGCAGAAGCGATCGCACTGCCTCCTCTTCGTCCATGTAAAGTCATAAATGGCACACCACGACTATCTTCTGCTAAAGCGACTTTTGATTCGGCCGCACCGACAAACCCCACGGGAAAGCCTAAAATTAATGCCGGACGTGGTACTCCCTCATCTAGCATTTCCAATAATCTAAATAAGGCTGTGGGTGCATTACCAATGGCCACAACTGCCCCATCTAAATGAAAACGCCACAGTTCTAAAGCTGCTGCTGATCGAGTATTTCCCAGGCGTTTAGCTATTGTTGGTACTTCTGGATCATTCAAAGAACAAATAATTGCGTTATTGGTGGGTAATCTTTTTCTGGTAATGCCTTGTGCAACCATGTGACAGTCACATAAAATTGGTGCGCCAGATGCTAAGGCTTTTCTACCTGCATCCACGGCATTGAGTGAATATGCTAACTCTGGAACTATATCCGGCATTCCACAGGCATGAATTAAACGAACAGCAATTTGCGCTACATCATCCGGTAGGGTATCTAATTTAGCTTCTGAGCGAATAATGGCAAAAGATTTTCTGTATATTTCCTCAGCATCGCGTATATAATTATACATAGTTTCGATATTTGGAATTTGAGACTTAAATGGATTGAACAGTGAACAATTGTTTGAGTTCAGATATATCATAACGATTGGCAAATTCTCTAAATGATTCTTGAGAACTAACCCGTTTCATTTGATACACTTTTAACATTCGTTCCATGAGTTGAGGTAATTCGGCAAAAGTCACATTTTCATAAATTGGACGACCAAATTGTTGTAAGGTATCGTCACCAAGATACACTTGATATCCTTCCCTGGATTCATTTTCTGCCTCAATTTTCACTCCTAGCAATGTAATATCACTTTGATGATGTTGAGCGCAAGATTTAACACACCCACTAAAATGAATATTAATAGCAGAATCTAAGGTGATGTGAGTTTCTAAATATTCTCCTAATGTTAAAGCGTGAGTTTTGGTGTCTGTTGCAGCAGCAGCACAACCCCGCTTTCCTGAACAGGAAACTAACCCGCTTTTAATGTTGGTAGCTGAATAACTCAGTTCTAGATGGGCAATTTCTCTTTGCACTTGTGCAATGTGTTCTTGGGCAATATCTGTGATTAGTAAATTCTGCCAAGGTGTGAGTCTGAGATTACTATTACCATATTTGGCGGCTAAATCAGCTAAACCCCGCATTTGCCAAGTTTGCAACCGTCCCAAGGGTAAAACAACACCGATATAATATAATCCTGATTGTTTCTGTTCATGTATGCCAATATGGTACATTTCTTGATTATTTTGATTATTATGTTTAGCTTCATCATGTAAATTTGCGAGTTTGCTTATTTGTGTGAGATTTTGAGATGCTATTTCTTTGGCTACCTGTAAATTATTTGCAGTTAAATACTCTGTAGCTTGTTGTAAATAATTTTCCCAGCCCAAATTATCAATAACCTCCCGCAAGCGTGGTTTACGCCGGCTACTAGGATCTGTATGCTGTAAGTAAACCTCCGCTAAAGCACCTAAAAATGGTATACATTGTGCGGGCGTTAATAAAATTCCTGTATTTATAAAAAATTTTTCTTTTTCACCACCACAAAAATGCAAAATGAGATATACTAGTTTATGTCCCCATTTCCCCGTAGGAAAGAACTTCGGTTCTTTCCTACCCCCCTGATCAATATCAACAGCCGCTAAAGTGATATCATTGGGGAAGTGTTTGAGAGAAAGTTTTCCACCACCATCGAAGCCAACGCTAAATTTTGCCGAAAGTCCGCCTAAATGGGAATTTTCTGTGATGTATTCATCCCAAGCTTTCACCAGAGGATGAGTATATATTAATTCTTGAGAGTCTATACCCGTAATGGGACTCGTCATAATATTGCGAATATGGTCTACAGCAGGATTAATAGAACCTAATCCCATTTTTTGTAATTGCTGGAGAATATCAATATTTATTTCTTGTTTAATTTCTCTGATTTGTAAATTAGCGCGATTGGTAACATCAACATAGCCGCCTCCATAATTATCCGCTATATTGGCGATCGCGTGTAGCTGTTCACTATTCAAAATGCCACCGGGTATTCTTAGGCGAGATAAGATGCCATCTTGGGCTGGTGTGGTGTAAAATAAACCTGGACAAGCTGTAAATGGACTTAACAAAATGGTCACTCCTTCCCCGTGCGACGCGGAGACAGAACAGGGATAAATTTCCTAGAGTTGGCATTCTGACTTGTTCAATTTAGGATTTTAGATTTTGGATTTTGGATTTTGGATTTTCTGATTACCCTTATTTTGTTACAATGTTTTTCTCAGTATCAATTATCTAAAATCAGCAATCTAAAATCTGACATTGCTTTACAGCTGCGGCACAGTCCCGGAATTTAACCGGAGTTTCCCAAATCTAAGATTTTGAATTATACCACAAGAAAGAATTTTTGGAAAGGTAATGGGTAATGGGTAATGGGTAATGGGTAATTAGGTTATTCATCTTCCCCCAGTCACCAGTCACCAGTCACCAGTCACCAGTCACCAGTCACCAGTCACCAGTCCCCAGTCCCCAGTCACCAGTCACCAGTCACCAGTCCCCAGTCCCCAGTCCCCAGTCACCAGTCCCCAGTCCCCAGTCACCAGTCACCAGTCACCAGTCACCAGTCCCCAGTCCCCAGTCACCAGTCCCCAGTCACCAGTCCCCAGAAGGATAGGCGATTTGATTCCAAAGTACCTCAATTTCTACACCTGTTAAAGCTTTAGTAATTTCTGTTTGGGAGTGAGTATAATAAAGGATAAATAAAACCAGTACCAATAAAACCAGGATAAATCCGCCAATGAGACAGATTATGTACCAAATTAAGTTTGATTTCAAATGCAATAGTTGACCTATTTTAACAACAAATTTTAGTATAAATATAATTTTATTATAAATAAAATTATTGGCTGTTGACCAGTCAAATCTTACTTTTGGTATATACTTATTTTAAAAATCTCTAGCCTTGGGTTGAAGAAAAATAATTATTTTCTTGTTTAGAATTGATTAATGTATTATAAATATAAAAAGATAAGTAAATCAAGCTTAAGGAAAGGAACTTAATATCCAGACACCGGGCTTCTTTAAGAAGTCCGGGATCTATCCACTATCCACTGTAAGTTGCGCCATTTTTGTATTTGGTTTGTATTTTGATGAGAGTATTTGGATTAGAAATGTATGAAAATTCAACCAGAAATTACCTATCGTAATGTAGAGAAATCAGAGGCAATTGATAATTTAGTTCATGAAAAAATTGCCAAACTAGAGAATATTTGTAATTACATCAATAGCTGTCACATTGCTATTGAAAAAATCCATGATCGTCCCCGTAGCGGTTCTCCTTATCGAGTGAGAATTGATCTGACTGTTCCGCCTGGCCATGAACTAGCAGCGGAAAAAAATCCGGGTGAGGGTGTTCAATATCAACCGTTAGATGCAGTAGTGAGAGAAACTTTTGATGCTATGCGTCAGCAGTTAGTTAAACTGACTCAACTGCAACGTGCAAGTGAACAAGCTGGCAGATATGAGGAAGCGCAAGAAAGCACAGGTTTGGTAACAAAATTATTTCGAGAAGATGGCTATGGTTTCCTAAAAACTTTAGATGGAAGGGAAATATATTTTCACCAAAATAGTGTTTTACATCACGACTTTGACCGTTTAGAAATTGGTACTGGTGTGCATTTTTCCTTAGAGGATGGGGAAGAAGGACCGCAAGCAAGCACTGTAAAAATAGTTGATAAACCTGGTGTGCGTGCTGGTAAATCTTCAGAAAAATTAGTTGAAACTCCTTTAGATTGGTAGGATTTAATAATGGACAATTGACAATGAACAATTGATAATTAATTATTACCTCTCCCTGTAAGAGAATAAAAACAGCAGATTTTTTGATTTTTTCACCTTCAAAGGAGAGGTTTTTAAGTTTGAATACAATAGTCAATTATCAACTGTTAATATCAATTATCAATTGATCACTTATTGGCTGGAAAGGATATGAATACACAAATTGATGAATTGAAAAAAACAGCATCTCAATTACTGGCAGCAATGCTATCTAATCCTCACATTTACCCTCAAGTTAGTGATGAGGGAGGTTATGGAAATTTGGAACAGAAATTAATGATTGCATCTGTAGAAATGGCAGAGAAATTAATTGAGCAGATTGACAAGAATAGCTCAAGAAAATGATCAATTTTTCTCCAAGGGCGAAGCATTCGGGCGAACAATGATCAATTTTTATCCCAGGCTATTTTCCGAAGGCTTCGCCCCTAATAGATTCTACCTTAACGGTGAGAGAGTTCTAAAAAACTAATTTTTTGTGGTATAAAACTTGATGAACTTTCCCAATAATCTGCTTTGTTAATATTGACTTTTAGCAAGGCAATATTCGGTTCATCTATTCCTTGGGGAAACCAAGTTTGTAATTCGGGTTTCCATTTCTCTTGTAATTTATTTCTATCTTTCACCAGTTCTGCTGTACCGGAAATAGAAATATATCGCTGTTGATCAGGTGAAGAAAAACTCACATTTACTTGTTGACGACGTTGAATTTCTAAGACTTTATGAGAATCAGCAAAGGTAAAAAACCAAAGTTTACCATCTGCATCAATGTCGCTAAAAATAGACATAGGACGACTATGCAAACTACCATCATCATCGACTGTAGTTAACATAGCATTGTCAATGTCTTTAATCAGTGTACGCAACTGCTGAGTTTTTTGATTGTGTTCTTGTGAATTTGCCATTTAGGTATTTTTTTATTTAGTAATGGGTAGCTCATATCTTTTTTAGTATTAATGTTTTTAGATTGCTATTACATGAGTCTATAGGTGTAATTATCACCTTAGTAATTAAGTTGCTTAGTGTATAACTAAAGGAATATTTTAAGAAAAAAAATTAGAGAAAAATGATAATTTTGTTTAGGAATTACAAATAATTATGTAACTTGAGGATGATGGCAATAGCTAGTAATTTTTATAATATTTTTTTATACTATTTTAGTGATTGACTGGATCAAGTGATAATAGGAGAGATGTAAAAATGGCATCTACATTAGACACAATTATTGAAGGTTTGACAGCAATTGTCTTTTCACCTGTGATTTTACCGATTGCATCAGCAATGAAACAACCTGTAGTCCAAAATACTATTAAAGATAGTATTTTGTTATCAGAAAAAGTTAAGGATGCAGTTGCAGAAATGGGTGAAACGGTAGAAAAAGTAAGCGCAGATGCAAGAAAGGAGAAACCAGAAAGTTTTCCATCTAGAACTCAATCTAGAAGTCAATTTAGAAATCAATCTAGAACTTATGGAAATTATTTCACAAATGGTAAATCAGAAGCAGCAAAAGATTTAATCAATGTCATCTCTGATATTAATACAGATGTGGCAAGAATGACAAATGGTGTTGCTGATTTACGAGTGATATTACCTGTAGGAATTGGTTTACTTTCGCTGCAACAATTGTTAAGAAAAGGATTTCAATTAGAAGAAATACCTTGGTATATATTGGCTTGGTATGCTTTTGATATTTTTACCAGACTAAATTTTGAGGATGAAACTCAATTAACAAATTTATCAATTAATACTGTTTCAATGGAATTTCAGGAGCAACAAAGTAGTGATTCAAATAATACACAGCAATGTCAAAGGGAGAGCTAGATATAAAATTGATGAACTTTATCGTTCGCAGTCATTAAAGATATATTTGGAGCGATCGCTTGCTAATTACCCAGAAATTATTTCTGTTGCTGCTAATGTGTTAACTAGCAATATTTTGGTTATTTTTCAACCAGACGTTAGCTATAGGAAAATTGCATATTTTATTGATAAAGCTTTATCGGGATATAAAGATAAGGCTGGATTTACTGATGTTAAAACATTAGTACACCCTACTAAAAAAGATAAGTTAACTTTATCCAAGCAAGAGCAAAAAACCGAAAATTGGTATTTAATGACAGCGGATAATGTTCTGCAATCATTAAATACTTCCCATATCTCAGGATTATCTAATGAAACTGCCAATAAATACCTGAATAAATATGGTAAAAACCTATTATCAGCAACAGTAAAACGCTCAGAAATCAGTATGTTAATTGAGCAGTTTAAATCATTACCAGTTGCTTTATTAGGTGTTGCTGCGGGAATTTCTATTTTCACTGGGGGAATTATTGATGCTGTAGTAATTTTGGGTGTAGTTGGTTTAAATGCTACCATTGGTTATATTACAGAAAGTCAGTCAGAACGCATTATTAATTCCCTGAAAAATCGCTCAGAAAAATCTACTTGGGCAATTAGAGATAATAAGCTACAAGAAATACCTACAGAAAATGTAGTTGTAGGAGATATTTTAGTTCTTAAACCTGGTAGTTATATTGCCGCAGATGCCAGAATTATTGAAGTTGATAATTTAACTATTGATGAATCTGCTTTAACTGGGGAAAGTGTTCCCGTTTCTAAAAATCCCACATTATTACATGGTGAAGATGTACCTTTAGCTGATCGTTTGAATATGATTTATAAAGGTACATTAGTTATTAATGGACAGGGTTTAGCAGCGGTAGTTGCTACAGGCAAATTTACCGAAATGGGTAAAATTCAGCAATTAGTTAGTGAAGCAACAACAACTCAAACTCCCCTTGCTAAACAATTAGATCAAGTGGGTAGTCAACTGGTTTTTATTAGTATGGGATTATGTGGTTTAGTGTTTGGAATGGGAGTTTTACGGGGATATAATTTATTAGCAATGTTGCAATCTTCTATATCTTTAGCAGTTGCAGCAGTACCCGAAGGTTTACCAACAATTGCTACCACAACCCTAGCTTTAGGCATTCGTGATATGCGAAAAAATAAAGTTATTGTTCGCAGTTTGAATGCAGTAGAAGCATTAGGTTCGGTGCAAACTATTTGTTTAGATAAAACCGGAACTCTCACAGAAAATAAAATGTCAGTGGTGGAAATAGTCACCGACAGTAAACATATTCAAGTCAGGGATGGTGAATTTATTACTGGGGAAAAAATTATTAATCCCTACACTTATAATGAACTATTAAAATTAATTCATGTAGCAATTCTTTGTAATGAAAGTGAAGTTAGTAAAAAAAATGATGCTGATGAATATCTGGTTACAGGTTCAGCTACAGAAAATGCTTTGATTTACACAGCGATTAGTGCAGGTGTAGATGTGATGGCGTTGAAAGAAAAATATCCTTTACTGCAAACTAATTTGCGTTCTGAAAATCGCAACCTTATGAGTACAATTCATGCAACTCATAATTGTCAGCAAATGGTGGCTGTGAAAGGAAATCCTGCGGAAGTTTTACAACTTTGTCATCGGTGGATGAAAAATGGTGAAGTTGTACCTTTGATAGCAGAAGACCGACAGAAAATAGAAATAGAAAATGATCGTTTAGCAGGAAAAGCGTTAAGAGTTTTGGGTGTGGCTTATGGTTATATTGAGGAAGTGGAAAATAACAATAATCATGAATCAGATTTAATTTGGTTGGGTTTGGTGGGGATGGCTGATCCAATTAGAAAAGGTGCAAAAGAATTAATTGCCGACTTTCATCAAGCGGGAATTAATACGGTAATGATTACTGGTGATCAAAGTCCTACAGCTTATGCGATCGCTAAAGAATTAGAATTAAATCGACATCCCCAATTAGAAATTCTTGACTCTAATAACCTCAATAATCTCACCCCGGAAGCATTAGCAGCACTCAGCGACAAAGTAGACGTTTTTGCCCGCATTAGTCCTAGTAATAAACTGCAAATTGTTCAAGCATTGCAGACATCGGGTAAAGTTGTTTCTATGACCGGTGATGGTATTAACGACGCACCTGCATTAAAAGCTGCTCAAGTCGGTGTAGCAATGGGTAAAGAAGGTACAGATGTCGCCCGTGAAGTTGCTGATATTGTCTTAGAAGATGACAGATTAGAAACAATGATGATTGCGGTTAGTAGAGGCAGAACAATTTACAACAACATTAGAAAATCTGTACATTTTCTCTTAGCTACAAATCTCAGCGAAATTATGGTGATGACAACCGCTACCGCAGTCGGTATTGGTGAACCTTTAAACGCAATTCAACTTTTATGGTTGAACTTAGTAACTGATATTTTCCCTGGACTTTCTTTAGCTATGGAAGCACCAGAACCAGACGTATTAAATCAACCTCCGCGTAACCCAAATGAACCAATTATTAAAAATACTGATTTTGGGAGAATTGTGTTTGAATCTGCTGTCATTTCTATTAGTACCTTAGCTGCTTATGGTTACGGTATTTTTAAATATGGAATTAGTCCTAAAGCTAGTACCTTGGCTTTTATGACTTTGACTTATGGGCAGTTATTACATACTATTAGCAGTCGTTCTGAAAAACACAGTATTTTTAGTCAGGAAAAATTACCGCCTAATCCTTATTTAACGACTGCTGTTGTTGGTTCTTTTGGTATTCAAATTTTGGCTTTAGCTGTGCCACAGTTACGGAGTTTATTGAAAATTGCCCCGTTGAATATGGTTGATACTGTTGTAATTTCTGGTGGTGCTTTGTTGCCATTGTTGGTAAATGAAGGGACTAAAAAAATAAGTTGATAAGATATTTTGATAACGAACCACAGAGGCACAGAGAACGCAGAGAAAAGAGAGGATTTTTTTATGAAAAAGGATTTTATGTTTACGTCGGAATCTGTGACGGAAGGGCATCCTGATAAACTTTGTGATCAAATTAGTGATGCTATTGTAGATAGGTTTTTACAACAAGATCCCTATGGGAGAATTATTACAGAATGTGCTGTGTCAACAGGTATTGTTTTTATTGCTGCGAGATTTGAACCTAGTGCAAATGTGGATTTTACTAATATTGCTAGGCAGGTAATTGAACAAGTTGGTTATCAACAAACAGAATTCAATGGTAAAAATTGCAGTATTTTAACTAGCTTAACAGAATTGCCTCCTGAAGAATATCATTTATTTGATGAAAAGATTTTATCTGATGCGGAAATAGAGAAAATTACTGTCAAGAATCAAGCTACAGTTTTTGGTTTTGCTTGCAATCAAACTTATAATTTTATGCCTTTACCGATTTGGTTAGCACATAAATTAGCTCGACAAATTAGTGAGGTGAGAAAGCAAAAAATCCTCTCTTATCTTACCCCAGATGGTAAAACCCAGGTAGGTGTTGAATATAAAAATCGTCAACCTTATAGGATTCACAGTATTACAGTTATCGCTAGTCAAAATCAATCGGCAAAACCAAATTTACAACAATTACAAGATGATATTAGAGAAACTGTGATTGCTCCTGTGTTTGCAAATGAAGCAATTAAACCTGATGCTAAAACTAGAATCTTTATTAATCCTGATGGATCATTTATTATTGGTGGACCCACTGCCCATGCAGGTTTAACTGGTAGAAAAAACGCTATTGATACCTATGGTGAATATTCTAAACATAGCGGTTCGGCGTTAAGTGGTAAAGACCCCATTAGAATAGATAGAATTGGGGCTTATGTTGCTAGATATGCTGCTAAAAATGTTGTTGCTGCAAAGTTAGCTGATGAGTGCGAAGTACAATTAAGTTATTCTATCGGACTTTCTCGACCTGTGAGTGTGCAGGTGGAAACTTTTGGCACTGGGAATATTTCTGATGAGGAAATTACTGCTATTTTAGAGAAACATTTTGATTTTCGGTTAGCAGGAATTATTAAACAATTTAATTTAAGGTTTTTACCTTCATTAACTAAAGGTGGGTTTTATCGCAAGCTTGCTGCTTATGGTCATGTGGGTAGAATTGATATAGAATTACCTTGGGAAAAGTTGGATAAGGTGGATGTATTTTGAATTTGGGGTTAATAATTAGGGCTTGCTGAAAAAGTTATCTGTGAAGGCAAGGGAACAGGGAACTCTTAACAGGGAACAGTTTCAGCTATCTGTCATCCTATAATTTCCTGATTTATCAGACCCAAAATGCACACTTTTTCAGGTATACCCTTCAAAATCCTTGCATCTTTTTCTTGTTTATTAGCCTCAAACCTTCAATATATCTAGCTTTTGTCTTTATTCAGCAAGCCCTACTTACAGCACTTTCCGGTGTAATGAGGTACACTATGGGCGGTCAAGACTTGTACTGAGCGGTTAGTGAGCTTGTACTGAGCGACTTGTACTGAGCCTGTCCTGAGCCTGTCCTGAGCCTGTCCTGAGCCTGTCCTGAGCCTGTCCTGAGCCTGTCCTGAGCCTGTCCTGAGCCTGTCCTGAGCCTGTCCTGAGCCTGTCCTGAGC
>NZ_JACJPU010000076.1:0-14985 GCF_014696235.1 Sphaerospermopsis sp. FACHB-1194
ATTGGTGATTGGTGATTGGTGATTGGTGATTGGTGATTGGTGATTGGTGATTGGTGATTGGTGATTGGTGATTGGTGATTGGTGATTGGTGATTGGTGATTGGTGATTGGTGATTGGTGATTGGTGACTGGTGACTGGTGATTGGGGAAAATAAAGTTCAATGTTAAAACTTCTATTCCCTATTCCCTATTCCCTATTATTTAATGATGGTGTTGATAACGACTAAAACCAGGACCATAAGTTGCTAAGAGATTTTGTGGTGAAAGGGCAATTTCTGGATGTCCAGAACACACTAAAGTTTGATTCAGACAGATGACGCGATCGCAATGACGATTTACCATATCAATATCATGGGAAACCTGCAAAACTGTCCAATTTTCCTCCTGTTTTAACTCATTTAGCAAGGCATAAAAATCAGCCGCACCTCGCATATCTACCCCAGCAAAAGCTTCATCCAATACTAGGAATTTTCGCCGAATTACCAAACAATAAGCTAACAATACCCTTTTTAGTTGACCACCACTAAGAGTACCAATAGCTTGATTTCTTAAATGATAAGCATCTGTACGTTGTAAAGCTGCTTTGACTGCGGCTGATTTTTCTTGTTTGTTTTGCCAAAAATTGGATAAAAATAGATGTTTATTTTGACCTTTTACCTTTTCCCTGTCACCTATTCCCAGTTCTACTAACTCACTCACAGAAATAGGAAAACTGCGATCAAAAATAAAGTTTTGTGGCATATATGCCAATTCTTTACGCAAATTTCCTAACCGAGAAATGGGGCGACCAAAAATTTCAATTGTTCCAGAACTACGAGGAATTAAATCTAAAATAGCTTTAACTAAGGTACTTTTACCAGCGCCATTTGGTCCTACTATTGCTGTATCTGTTCCGGGAAATAATGCAAAGGAAACATCCCGTATAGCTAAATAGCTTCCTTGATAGACGGTTAAACCTTCTACTTTTAATATTGGCAATAATGTTTTTGATTCTTGTTCGTCAGTCATTCGATTTTAGATTTTAGATTTTAGATTTTAGATTTTGAATTATCAATTATCAATTATCAATTATCAATTATTGACATCCTGCTGCTAAACTCTGCAAATTATTTCTCATTGCTTGGAAATAATATTGTGGGTTGGTTTCCCCAGTTTCCAAAGAACTAAGAGGATACAAAGTTAATTTCAAATCTTGAGAAAGGCTATTCAGTAATTTATTGTCTACTCCTGGTTCACTAAATAAAGCTTTTACTTGGTACTTTTTCACTGCATTGACGGCTTTTTTTACGTCTGCTGGTGAAAGTTGATCTTCGGGAATTTTCACAACTGCAACTTGCTTGAGGTTGTATCTTTGGGCTAGATAAGGAAAGGCATCATGAAAGGTGATAAAAGTGCAGTTGGGTGTTTTGCTTAAAGTCTGCTGAAATTCATTATTTAATTTTTCTAATTCTTGAATATAAGTGGCAGCATTAGTTTGATAAACTTCTTTATTGGCTGGATCAGCTTTAATTAAACCATCTCTAATATTGATCACTTGCTGTTTGGCAAAAACTGGATCTAACCAAACATGAGGGTTTCCCTCTGCGTGTTCATGTTTGTGATCATGATCGTGATCGTGACTTTTTACTTCCTCTACTGGTGATATGTCATCTACTACTTTAATACCTTTACTGGCATCAATTTCTATTAATTTGGAATTTTCTGCATTTTTGATGGTATTGCTAAGAAATTCTTCCATACCTAAGCCATTTTTTACTAAAATTCTGGCTGTGGCGATCGCCTTCACATCATCCGGTGTGGCCTGATATTCATGCACATCTGTACCTGGTGGAATTAAAATCTCTACATCTGCTACATCTCCAACTACAGCTTTTGTAAACAAATACACGGGTAAAAACGTAGTTACTACTTTAGTTTTTTCTGAGTTTTGTACCTTTTCTACTGGTGACGGTGATGACTGAACCGCATTTTGCGCTGTGTTGTTTTGTGTTTGCTGACAACCAGAGGCAATTAAACAGCAAAATAGAGTAAATATTAGCCCAATAGGCTTTTTATAGACTTTTATCTCTTGTTTTGTAAGATTAACTGTCATTTGCTTTTCCTCTCTTTAGCAGAATTTTTGATTTTAGGTCAATTTTCCATTGAAAATTATACTCATTATACATTAATATAAGAACCATTATCATTTTCACATAATACTGACAACAAAAATTATGCACTATTTACAAGATGCTTTGATTTAAGTAATGTAGATTACATTTTTTTCTGGGAGACCGCTTTAAGATTAATTTTTTTAAGTGCTGAGGTATTTTTGGCTACATAGTTGTAAAAATGACCTTAATTAGCTTTGTTAAAAAACGTAGCAAATAAACTTCTCGGTACAGTTGTGAAATAACAATGGGTGTGTGGAAAAATGGCTAAAAAGTGGAATCATCTTACCAGTCCAGCTATTTGCAGCATTATACTATGTGCAAATACATCTGTTTTCGCAAGTGAACCAGCAGGGAAAACAGAAACTAATTATTCTCAGCAAGAGTTAATATCACAAGTTACTTCAGTATCTCAGTTGTCAGATGTACAACCGGGAGACTGGGCATTTCAAGCGTTACAGTCTTTAGTAGAACGTTATGGTTGTATTGCTGGGTATCCTAATGGTACTTATCGGGGAAATCGCGCATTAACCAGGTATGAATTTGCAGCAGGTTTGAATGCCTGTTTGGATCGGGTGAATGAATTAATTGCTACTGCAACTGCTGATGGAGTCACAAAACAAGACTTAGCAACTATCCAAAAACTGCAAGAAGAATTTTCTGCGGAACTAGCAACCTTACGGGGGCGTGTGGATGCTTTGGAAGCAAAGACTTCTGAGTTAGAAGCAAATCAGTTTTCGACCACTACTAAACTGCAAGGTCAAGTTGTAGCCGTTGTTAGTGATGTTTTATCAGGTGATCAAGTTAACGGATCACCTATTACAGATAAAAATACTACCCTTGGGGCGCGGACAAGAATTGAATTTGTCAGCAGTTTTACGGGTGAAGATACACTGTTTACCACAATTGAGAGTAATAATATCGACACTCCTGACTTGCTAACAGGGGAAGGAAATTTGGCTTTTGCAAGTAGTGGTACTACCACTTCTGTACTGGGAACACTATCGTATAGATTCCCTCTAAGTGAGAAAACCCAAGCAATAGCGATCGCCTCCGGTGGTGCAATAGATGACATTACCAGTACAGTGAACATTTTTGACGGTGATGGTGCTTTTGGTGCTTTATCTACCTTTGGTACACGCAACCCAATTTATGGACAAATAGATGGTTCGGGTTTGGGAGTAACTCACCAGTTTAGCGATAAGGTGGGAGTAAGTTTAGGGTATTTAGCAGGTTCAGCTAATAGCCCTGCCAGTGGAAGTGGTTTGTTTGATGGTCCCTATGGTGCTTTGGCACAGTTGACAGTTAAACCCAGCGATCGCATTACTTTAGGTTTAACTTACATCAATTCCTATAACACACCACTAGCTACAGGTAGCAATAACGCCACATCTAACTATTTTACAGGCAATTCATTTTCCAGTAATTCCTACGGTGTGCAAGCATCCATAGGCATTAGTGATAAATTCGTGTTAGGTGGTTGGGGTGGATATACAAACAGTAATGTGTTAACAGGTGCAAGAGGAGATGTTGACATTTGGAACTATGCTGTCACCCTTGGTTTCCGAGACTTGGGTAAAAAAGGTAACTTAGCTGGTATTATCGTCGGCATGGAGCCAAAAGTTACCAGTACAAGTACCAACTTAGCAGCATTCAAAGACCAAAACACCTCATATCACATTGAGGCATTTTATCAATATAAACTCAACGACAATATCACTATTACCCCTGGGGTTATTTGGTTAACCGCACCAGACCATAATACTAATAATAATGATGTAGTCATTGGGGCGTTGAGAACTACCTTTAGTTTCTAGGAACAGGGAATAGCGAATAGAGAATAGCGAATAGGGGCAACCACGGGGGGTTTGCCCCTACGTTGTTAAATAAAAAACCAGCCTTCCCACGGGCTGGTCAAAAAAATTTTAAAACGTTGTTCGTGTTGTCTTCTCAGTAGAGTCAAAACCAAATTGCGCGTTCCCAAAATGTAACGGGCAACTTTTCTTAACAAGATTGTAACAGGCAGTACAGATTTTTCTATGAAATTCTCAAAAAATATCTTCCCTCAGTTAAGGAAGTCTTTATATTTACAGGCAGATGAGGAAGATCCGTCAAGGTCTAAAAGTCAGGAAGTTATGACAGGAGTTCAGGAGTCAAAAGGTAAATATTTCTCCCCAGTCACCAGTCACCAGTCACCAGTCACCAGTCACCAGTCACCAGTCACCAATTGTGGTTTTCCCCAAATTATGGTTTCGTGTTTATAAACCACAAGTCCAGGTTTTGCACCTTTGGGTTTATAAACTCGGTTGGGTTGGGTGTAAACTACTGGTACTTGTTCACTTTCACGGCCACGACTAAAGTAAGCTGCTAGGTTGGCTGTGTATTCTAAGTCTGCTTCGTCTGGAACTGCACCGGGTTCTAAACGTAGTAAAACATGACTGCCGGGTATTTCTTGGGCGTGAAACCATAAATCATAATCTCCTGCTACCCGAAATGTGAGATAATCATTTTGGTTGTTGTTACGACCGATCAAGACTTCAAAACCGCTAGGGGTGCGATAACGACGAAAGTTTGTACTTGCGGTTTCAGTGTTGCTGCGACGACGATATTCTAAGTCTTCTAAATATTTTTGTTCTATGAGTTCATCGCGTATTTCTTCTAAAGCTTGTAAGTCTTCTGTATTTTGGTAGTTCTCTATTTGGGAAATAGCAGCTTCTACTTGTTCTAAATAGTCTATTTCTGATTGTACGTCTAATAATAGTGGTTCAACTGCTGCACGGGCGCGTTTGAGTTTTTGGTGTTGTTTGTATAGCTTTTGGGCATTTTGGACGGCGTTTTTATCTGGTTGGAGGGCGATCGCCACTGGTTTTCCTGTCTCAAAATCATCTAAAATAATTTCTGTCATTCCTGGTTGCCAGTTTTGCAGATGTGCCATTAATAGGTCTGCTTGTTGTTTGTATTCATCTGCTTGATCTGACTGTTGTAACCGGTCTTTAAAGGTTTGGGCTTTAATATTTAACTTACCCAAAATATTACCCAACTTCTGGGTTAACTGATGACGTAGCTGAGAAAATGATTGTTGATTTAATTGATCTGTATAATATTGGTTGAGTAATTCTTGGATATTTTTGGCTGGTGTTATTCCTCCCCAACCTAAAACAGTGTAACCTTTTGCAGTTACAGCAGGTTGAAATTTACAACTTTCTAAAGTTTCTAAAGTTTGTAACCATTCTTGCCATTTGGTAAATAACCTCTCCCAGTCATCGGCAGTTAAAATATCAGTATTGGTTTCTGGTGATATATTGGCAGCGAATAACATAGAATCTAATAAAGCTGCACTTAAACCGCTATAACTTTTCAGGAGTTGCTTTTTAATAGATCCGGGAACTAAACTAACTCGTTCTTGCCAGCGTGTTTGTGATTCGTTTAAATTGGGTATAGTTCCTGTTAGTTTGGGTGGTGTTTCGTAAGGTTCACCAGTTTGAATAGGACGAACTCTAGACTGTTGTTGACTAACTTGATGGGCGGCGGTGATAATTTCGTTATTTGCGTCGGTGAGAATAGCATTACTATATTTACCCATTACTTCGACGTACAGGTGATAAAGTGCTGCTTCTCCTGGACGACGGGCAAATTTAAAGTCTACCACTCGTTCCCAAGGGGCGATAAAATCTATAGCTATTAAAGCTAAACCACCTAACTGATGGATGAGTTGTTGACTGAAAGTGAAAGTATCTGGTGTGCGTGGTGGTGGTTCAGCAATACAAATTCTTGTGGCTTGGGGATGCCATGATATATCTAGCCACTCGCGCTTTTTCATGGTGCGGAGGGCGATGGCTATGGTATGGCGATCGCGTTGATATACCTGTTCTGTGCGTGCAGGTAGCCAGTTAGCGCGGAGTTCGCTGCAAGTTGCGGTGAGGGTGGTAAAGTCTACGGGTTGCAAAATAATTAATAACTATGATTTTTAGGTTTAAGCTATTCTGAATTATAGGACTTAGGCACAGATCACGGAATAACGAACCGCAAAGGACACAAAGGGAAGAGGGTTTAAGAGAGATTTTGGGTTATTACTGAGTTATTATCATTTTTTGAAGAAGCAGCGCCAAACCGTTTAACAGTTTCTTCTTTCTCTGTGTTCTCTGCGCCTCTGCGGTTCGTTTATGAATTTTTTAGTGCGATCGCCACTAACAAGATAATTAACAATATATAGCAGGAGTCAGGAGGCAGGAGTCAGAAAGAGAAAATTAACTTTTGCCTTCTCACTGTCACCTGTCACCTGTCACCTGTCACCTTACTGCCAGGGTGAAGGAATAGGAGTAGTTGACAGGACTTTATCAGCCATTAATCTTAAACCTGTTTTACCACAACTAGGACAGGTAATTTCTAGAAATTGGGATGAGGTGACATCTACTTCACTCAAAATACCTTGTTTACAGTGCCAGCATTCAAATATAACTCTGCTCACGGGTTGATTACAGTCTAATATCTTGATGTGTTGGGATGGGGTGGGTTGACTGTCTATTTTTCTAGGTTTGGGGAATTTTTTGATTTCTTGAACTTCCATCGTTGTACCTGCTTTACTTTCTATCCACTTTAGCCTTTAGGTTGGGAGATCACAAAGCTAAACTCATCTGTTGTTGCACTTGATCGGGAAAAAGGCTGAAAAACCTACCAGATACCCAACTTCTGAATATATTTTTTTATCTCACGCAGAGGCGCAGAGGACGCAGAGAGGTTTTTTTATAACCAAATGTATCATTATTTATTTAATACGGATGTTTATGATATGATGGAAAATGATTAAGTTTGTTAATTGCTATATCTATTTTACCAGCTTTGACAATTTCACCCCAAACAGCAGCAGGAACAATAATTTCCGTAAATAGCTGTGGTAGTAAATAGGTAAGTTGACTTTTAAATAGTACAATTAGCAGTGATGTGTTAATAACTATTTTATTCATATCTATTCATCTAGTGATGCAATTTTCTCGGCTAATTCGACCGCAGTATATTGAAAGGGAGAAACCTGATAACGAATCAGAACATCCATAAATTCTATTCTGTTTAAACCTGCTATCTCTGCCGCTTTACCTTGAGATATTGATCCTAATTCATACCATTTAACAGCAGCAGCTATTTTCATTTCTCTGGCTAATTCATCAGGGGATTTTCCTAATGTGTGAAAAATACTTTCTGGTAATTCTATAGATATAGTTGTCATGGTTAGGTAGTTGAAATTAATAATATAATTGTAATATAGCAATCCTGAACAGTTAGTGAGAAAATTCTCAAATATAACAGATTTCTTGACAGTAAATGTGTAAGTCATAAAAAAATATCCCCTGACAAAACCAGAGGATATCAAAAACCCGTCAAAAAAGATTATTCTATTAATTAGGGTTTGCTGAATAAACCTAAAACCTTGATATATCAAAGGTTAGAGGCTGATAAACACAGAAATTAGTGCAAGGGTTTTGAAGGGTATACCGGAAAAAGTGTGCATTTTTTGGGATTTCAAGAGATAGCAAAGAAATTTTCAAATCTCCTCCTGACTCCTGACTCCTGACTCCTGACTCCTGACTCCTATGCCCTCACGGAAAGACTTTCTCAGCAACCCCTAATTAACCACGCACCAAAGCCGGCTCTTTAACCGATTGCAGCAGTTCAGTATAAAGTGAATCCAACTGACTCGCCACACCATCCCAACTAAACTTACTCATTACCCGTCTCTTACCCGACTTACCTAACTCTGCACGCCATTCAGAATTACCTAAAATTCTATCAATAGCATTACTAAACGCTGCTACATCTTGAGGTGGTACTAACAAACCAGTATTTTCATTCACCACACTAAACTGAAGTCCACCCACATCACTAGCGATCACCGGTGTACCACAGGCCATAGCTTCCACTGCCACCAGTCCAAAAGGTTCATAATGGCTAGGAATCACGCACACATCAGCCGCAGCGTAATAAGTTGGCAATATTTCTTGTTTCAACAACCCAGGGAAAACGGTACACTCACCCATCCCCAACTCGTTAACTATTCCCTCAATGCGATCGCGTTCTCTACCATCGCTATTACCTGGTGTACTTCCCCCACCAATAATTAACTTCAGGTTTTTATCACCAAAAAAATGCGACTCCCGCACCGCACGCACCAAAGTTTCTATCCCCTTCCGTGGATCAAAACGTCCCACATATAACACCACCTTAGCATCTGGCTCAATTTCTAATTTAGCTCTAGCAGTTTCTCGATCCACAGAACCAAAGCGGCGAATATCTGTACCACAAGGAATAATATCAATATTTCCTTGTTGAGAAACCAATGTTTTCATGTGTTGTTTTTCCTGTGGACTTGTAGCCACAATTTTTTCTGCTGTTTCTAAAACTTCTTTTTCTACAGCTAAACGTTGACTAGCAACCAAAGGAATATTTTCTATGGTGTTGTATTTGACGATACCTAAAGAATGATATGTATGAACCTGTTTACTTCCTTGGATTTGTTTTAACTGCAAACCTACCCAGCTAGATAGCCAGTAGTTAGTGTGAACCAACTCATATTTAAATCCGTTTTCTTTTTGAAATTTTAATAACTGTTCTACAAATTCTGGCAAATATTTAAATCCGTTATCTCGTGGTACAAATTCCACTGGTCCTGCTGTTAACCGAATGGTTCGACAGCGGGAATTATGTTGAACAATATCTTCTTGTTCAACACTTATTTTCCGGCTAAACATATCAACCTGCCATCCTAGTTGGGATAGTGCTTCACCCACTTGACGGACATATACATTCTGTCCTCCAGCTTCCTCTCTTCCAATTTCAATCGCCGGATCACCATGGACTGAAATCAAAGCAATGCGTTTGTTACTGGTAGAGTTCATAAGTTGTGTGTTGCTGATTATCACAAGGTAGTTTGGGTTTCCAAGTTTACGCTGTTCACGCTTACCTGAATTCTTTAGAAACTTTGATTAATCTTTATTTTAATTTATAAATGATGATTTCAGGGGTAACTTTTCATCAAATTCACGTATTTTTGTATATTAATATTCAATACCTTTGATAGATTAAATTATATTTTTTTAATACTAGTAAAAAAATATTAATGACATATCAGACATTAATTAATGCAAAATTAATGCTTAATGCGCCGATTAACAATCATAAAATACGTGAAATTTAAATATTTTTATTCACTGATTGAAATTATTTGTTTCCCCCATAAAACAATTATTAATTACTGTTGAATTGACAATTTCGTTTGGCTTACACATCTTTCATACTCACAATCTTTTTTGGTGAAATTACTTTTTTTAAACTACAGTATTTAAAATACAGTATTGACTTATACTATTATTATGAATTATTTTTTTTTGTTAAATAAGCTACAGTTTTGTAAAAAAGTTACAGCAGGGGGCAGAAGGCAGTTCACAGGGGTAGGTTTTTAATATTATCTGTTAAGGCAGGACTAGGAAGACAAGGTGGGAAAGTAGACAAGGAAGATTTTATACGGACAATGGTCTTTTTGTTACCAAGAGAATATGATTTTGTACGGTTTTCCTCCCTTGTCCACTGTCCTTCCCTGTCCCCCAAGTCTTGCCCTTGTGAGGGGGCAGGGGGCAGGAGTTTTTTATGTTGGATTTTGGATTGTTTTTGTCAACTCCAATCTAAAATCTAAAATCTAAAATCTAAAATCTTTCTCCCCAGTCCCTATTCCCCTTAATAAAATTAAGCAGTGCTGAAGCCAGATTTAGCTTTCAACACTGCTTAATGCCTCTGTTATTGTTGGTTGTTTGCACAAAAAACAGTCCACGAGGGCTGGTGATTTCAGAGAAATTTAGTAGCCTTAGCTACAAGAGAACAACCAAAAATTAAAAATCTCCATCATTTGTGATATAGCTGTAGACAAAGTAGTTAGGACATCAATTCATCATGAAAATCCCACCAGCAGCGAGTTTTACTCCTGACTACTGACTCCTGACTCCTGCTATATTTGTGATTTTTAATTTTTAGCACTGGACCTGGAGGATCAGGAGCCGGCAGCAGCTAACATTTGTTTGAGTTGTTCTAACTTATCAGCCCAACGGGGATCTGGACGAATTGCGTCTGAATCAGCTGTGGTAGCTGTCTCACGAGATCCACCACCACCACGGCGAGACTTTTTAGATGCTTTTTCACGGCGTTCTTTGTTGGTATTAGGTACAGGAGTGCTACTACCTTGACTAGCAGCTTTAGGCGCTTGTTCTTCACCTTCATCACCTTTAGTCCGGGGTAATGCCTTTTCTAGTTTAATGGCAGCATCTTTAAACAATTGACCATTATATTTTTCAATAATTTGGTCTGCTTGTTCATCGTTGTTAACTGTTAAAAATCCAAAACCACGACATTTACCTGTTTTGCGGTCTTTAATCAGTTTAGTAGTGACAGCATCGCCTTCAGCCGCAAATACAGCTTGCAATTCTTGACGATCAATTTCTTCTTTGGGCAAATTACCTATGTATAGGCGAACGGACATGAACTATACCTCCAGTGTGGAAATGAAAATGACAAAACAAAAACATTGACTTGGCTTTGGCTTCTAAATAGATGCTATTAACAAAAATCGCCATAAACCAATTTTTTAATGCCAACTATCAAACTATAGTTTCAAACTACATGAACATACAGCGGGAGGCAGGAGGCAGGAGGCAGGAGGCAGGAGAAAACTGGCTTGGTGACTGCCTTTAAACTTAAATGCTGGACTTCATTGATCTGCAATCTGCTATACATTTATATCATGTTGTTTGTTCGTAGGGAATCACCCCAACAGGGAGAACTATAACGCCCCTATCCCTTGGCTAAAAGTTGGCTAAAAGCTGTCGGGAATATTTTATATTAAAATATTAAACTACCATTAACATCAACAATTTAGATGTTTGTTTACGAGCCGGTAGTAAAGATTTTAATTTAGCTTTTTGTTGATTGTAATAACGATTAATTGACTTGATAATCTGCCCTTTGATTATAACTTGCACAAATCTAGGTTGGTTAGCAGTTAACGCTGCTAGGTTATCTCTGCCTACATTAATCGCTGCAATCGCATCTTGTTTTAAGTCATAATCTAACTCCTCTTTTTCATAAACAACTTCTACCACATCATGGTCAATATTGGGTACATTCCTGACTCGATGCAGACAGAAATAATCTACAACAGTAGGAATGCAAATATGGTTTGGTGATAGATGAATCAAGTCTGCTTTCATTTTAGATTTACTCACGATCTGATCAATATAAACTAATAACTGTCTGCTCTTTTCTTGGTGTTGATATTTGAGTAATTTGTCTATGCCTAAAAATTCTGGTTTATTTTCTTTATATATCTTAATTGCTGTGAGCAAGTTTAACAAATTGAAATCTAAACCTAATAAATATTTTTTTACTACTTGAGTAGATAAAGCTAGGTCAGCTTGAAAATTCTTTAACTGTTTTTCTAGGAAATTAACATCCAGATATTTATGCTTCAAAATAAAACTTTGGTAAATATAAAAGTTAGCATAACTGTATAAGTTTTTAGCACAAAAGCATAAATCATCAATCTCCTGTTTATGGGGATAACTTTTTTGAATAATATACCGCTCAATTATTTGCATGATAATCTTAACAATATGCTTATATATACTAAACAAGGACTATAACCCAGTGATTACTCACACTAATAAGTTTTGTAACCCTAATTGCTGTGCTACTAAATTTATGAATATTAATGCTCATGTTTGTTTATAGATTGGGCGCAATTTTCCAATACCGTTTTTTGTGAGGATGATGCTTATTTAAGACTAAACCGCTAGTATGACCAGCTAATACCATTTTAATTCTCAGGATTCCAAATTTAATAGTTAATAGTCCACTACAGTAAATGAATTCTTTCCAGCTTTAACCCACAGGACAAAATACCATCTCTTAACATTATCATGGTATTGCCTACGTAGCTAGTTCAGCACTCACATTTTTGCAGATTGCATTATAGCATTATAGCATCGTAGTATACAATACATTTTTGCACAAGGGGATTTTTGGAAACAAAAACCAGCCATCGGCTGGTCGCTTTCCTGCTGTTTTGGAAGGATTAAGGGGGATGGAATATTAGCAGTAGCAGAATTACTAACTAAGTTGGGTGACTGAGTTAGGTCAGTTGCTATTAATTTCATGAACAAATGTAACATTATTGAGTTCAAGTTTGCAACGTTTGTTTACATTTCCTGGGTTTTGAAGGCAGGAAGTGCCATTATCTGGCTAGAGATTGGGCTGTTAGCATTATATAAGCTCCCCAAGCTTGGGCGATGACGGCTAAAACAGTGGAAAAAATGGGATGGGGACTATTAATAATTGTGCCATTTTCAGTTTCTAGGGTTTGAATGTCGATCCAAGGTGTTACCCCTCTTCGTAACCAACCTGTAACGATAATTTGCCTACCTATCAATTCTTGGGGTGTGGTTTTGAGTTCTAACCCAGGAATATGATGTAGCTTCACTAAACCGATGCTGGACTCTAAAATCAGGTCTTGGGCTAGACAGTTGCTAGTACCTCGACGACCTAACAGTTTACCAGTAATACGGACGCTGACGCTATCCAGTGGCAAAACCGAGGGGTTTGTTAATAGCTGCAAAATTTGCTCATCACTGTCTAAGCTCAAAGATTTGATTTCTGGGAAAAAGGCATTTAGCCGCATGACTGTACCAATGCTAAAGCCTATCATTAAGAATCCTGTCACAAATGACCAATCATCATAAATCCATTTCAGGTTAAATAAATGCAAGGTGTATGCACTTTGCCAAGCTAACCAAAACAGTCCTGCTAATGTCAAACCTAAAGGAATGCCCAAAAAGGGGGCAATTTGTAATAAGAAAGATTGTGGTTTAACTTGCAATAACTCTGGATGGATAAAATGTAGTTCTGTTTCTAAATGCCAATGACGAGCAATTTTACACAAACGTTGCAGGCGATCGCCCAATAAAGGATGACTATTATTAATAGTAAACCATTGCCGATAAGGATTGCTATTTTCCCATATTAATAATGATTCCCAAGGTAAATGACCTGCAAGGCTACCTAAACAGAGGCTGTGTTGAAAATCTACTGGGGCTAAAATATTCAAGCTTTCTAATTGCGGACTGGTATGTTGTTGTTTTTTGATATCATCAGCAATACCAATGGTAATTTTCAGTAAAGCACGAATTAACCCATTAGGATTACCTGTAATTTCGGCAGCTTGGCGATCGCTGGCATAAAGGCGAAACCGCGCATTCAGCAAAGTTGTACCCGTCAATAAACACCAAATACCATAACACAAACCCGCCAAACCTGTAGCAGTCCAGCACCAAATTTTCTGCTCACTTTTATTTGCCAAAGTTGAGGCTTGCTGATAAAGTTGATAAATCGGTAAAGTCACCAACAAAGCCAAAGACATCACCCCAAAATCCCAACGGTTAATCTGTCCTAAACCTAAAGCATAAATAGTAGCTATTTCATCATCTGTAAGTTTTGCTAACAGTCCTTGACTAACAACAATTCTGGCGTTACGAGGTAGATTACCATAGGTGAACATCATCGGTGCTGCTATTGGTAAAATCTGGAATGTGGGAACAGGCCAACGTTTTAGCTGACAAGTACGTTGTGTGATCCTCACTGCTTCCCGACTATAGGTATACAAAATTTCTTTAGATAACGGTTGTTGCTGATAAAATTCTGTTAGTAACCAATCTAACAACCAAGGAGACAGCACCAACAACACCAACAACGGGACTAATATTAAGGTAGTAAAATCACTATATAAAAATGGCAATGGACTAACATAAGGAAGTTTATCTAAAATCTGATTGGTTAAAGTCATTACCAACTCTAACATGGCGCGTAATACCCAAAACAAAGCCATGAAAGTTGCTAAAGCTAATAGTCGGGAAGGAATTAAGTTATATTTACGGAGAGGTTGCCATACTTTTGCACGTCTAGCTTGTCGCCAATAAATACTGGTTGTTTCTGTGGTACGGTAGATGTTATTAGTAGATTTTTTTGATCCACTTGCTTGTGGCTTAGTGATTTGAGTAGAATTGACAATATTGTGTGATTGATGATGTGATTTTGATTTGAGTCTTTTTTGTCGTTTAGTTAAATGTTCAAGTGCAACTTTTGCCCATTCTTGAACTTGGGAATTATCACTTTCAATTAAATTTCTACACAAGGCGATCGCCTTTGATATTTCCCCTGTGTGTGCATAAGACATCACTAAACCAACCAGTGCTTGCAAACGGATATCGCTGTCTTCTGGTTGATTAGCAATAGGCAAAAGTTGAGTTATTGCCGCATAGTAATTTCCCTCTTTGAGAGCAGCTAAACCCGCCTCCAAAGAGGATTTTTCAGATGAAAGCATAGAATTTTTTTTACTCCAATTTCTTCTAGAACACCGATTCATTAATCCTAAGGGCGAAGCATTCAGACGGAATATGAACTGGTTTCAGCGATAGGTTATCACCCGAATGCTTCGCCCCTACCAGGTAACAACAGATTACCTTTCAGATGGAATATGAACTGGTTTCAGCGATGGGTTATCACCCGAATGCTTCGCCCCTACCAGGTAACAACAGATTACCTAGCATTACTGAATCGACGCTCTAGGTAAGACCGCTATCTAATTAGAAATTCAACAAATAGATGGGAGTTCCTGAATAAATTCAGAAGTCAGGAGGAGAGGACTGGGGACTGGGGACTGGGGACTGGGGACTGGGGACTGGGGACTGGTGACTGGGGACTGGTGACTGGGGACTGGGGACTGGTGACTGGGGACTGGGGACTGG
>NZ_JACJPU010000077.1:0-14769 GCF_014696235.1 Sphaerospermopsis sp. FACHB-1194
AAGTTTTGCAAATATTAGATTTTGTTCATAGTAAACAAGTAATTCATCGAGATATTAAACCAGAAAATATTATTTTGAGTAGTGAAAATAAGTTATTTTTAGTAGATTTTGGGGCGGCGAAAATAGTTAAACCACAGCAACGCACAGCTACAGGAACAATTATTGGATCTGCTGAATATTGCGCCCCTGAACAGTCAATGGGTAAACCATTATTTATTAGTGATTTATATAGTTTAGGGGTAACTTGTTTGCATTTATTAACAGGAGTTAGTCCCTTTGATTTATATAGTCCGATGGAAGGGGAATGGGTATGGAGAGATTTTTTAAATGGGAATGTGGTAAGTGATGAATTAGGAAAGATTTTGGAAAAATTAGCAAGTCCTATTGCTAAATATCGTTATCAATCTGTTAAAGAAGTGATGCAGGATATCAATCCTATAAATCAACAAAATACTTCACAAATACCTATTAACCAAACATCTGTTAATATTTCTTCTCCATCTGTACCTAGTCGATATCAAAAACTAGAACAATTATTATCTACAGGTCAATGGAAAGAAGCAGATGAGGAAACAGCGCGGGTAATGTTAGCAGTAGCAAACCGGGAAAAAGAAGGTTTTTTAGATGCTCCAAGTATTGATAATTTTCCCTGTAATGACCTGTACACTATTGACAAATTATGGATCAAATATAGTAAGGATCGCTTTGGATTTTCTGTACAGAAACGGATTTATCAAAGTTTGGGGGGAACTAGAAAATATGATGAGAAAATTTGGATAGCCTTTGGTGATAGACTAGGATGGAGAAAAGAGGGAAAATGGTTATCCTACTGGTTATCCTACAAAGATATTACTTTTGATATAAAAGCACCAGAAGGCCACTTACCAGCACGGTTACGATGGAATACGGGAGGTTTAGGGAGAGGAGTTCTTTTCTCTCGCCTTGAGACTTGTGGACTGTAGAATTTAAAGATTACAGAAAAATATTAAGTCTGAATCAGGATAACCAGGATTAAAGGATGTACAGGATATTACCGTTAACCTACTAAAAAATAACATAGCCAAAGATCCCCGACTTCTATGATAATTAAACTTATGAATGAAAAGATTAACAAAAGAAGTCGGGGATCTAGAAGATTCTCTCTGTGTCCTCTGTGCCTCTGTGGTTCATTCTCAATCTCCTAGTCACAGATCCACAACTTAAAAATAAGGTAAAATCAAAGAATAATCAACCAAAAGTGAACAATGGAAAACCAACAATTAAAAGCCCTGATAAAAGAAACTATTTTAGAACTGATAGAAGAAGAAAAATGGACAATTCAAAAAATATTAATCCCAATTTTGACTAACAAAGAAAATAAAGAATGGAACGAATTTTCCTTAGAACAAGCTATGAGAGACTTAGAAAATGATCATCTTCCTGAATACACCGAATCTGATTTAATAGAAAAATGGCAATAGCAGGTCAAATCGTTCTTTTCAGATTTCCGCAAACTAACCTGACACTGGGGAAACTACGCCCTGCACTACTCATCAAACCCCTATCTAATAATAGTTATGATGACTGGTTAGCCTGTATGATTTCCACAAAAACAGGACAAGAAATAGCAGGATTAGATGAAATTATCTCACCCCAAGATATTGATTTTTCGCAAACAGGCTTAAAATCAGAAAGTGTGTTTCGAGTTTCACGACTAGCTGTAGTTTCCGAACAGATACTTTTAGGAAAAATTGGTGAAATTTCTGAAGCAAGATTAACAAAAATTAGACAAAATCTAGCAAATTGAATTTTAAAAGATTAGGCATATTTTTACGATTAAAAAACTTATAGGATGTTAGTGTAACCATTGACAACACAATGCAACTGCATTACATTAAAAATAAAAAACAAGCCTCAAAATTGTTATGGTTGTCAAACCCACACCATCCTCAGAGTCCACCCTAACAGACAGATATCAAACCACAATACCCGAACCCGTGCGTAAAGCTCTAGGCTTGGGTAAACGTGATAAAATTCGTTATGTGATTCAACCCGACGGTAAAGTAATTATTTCTCGCGTTGATCAAAAAGAAGAAGATCCAACATTGGGGGAATTTTTAAACTTTATTGCCCAGGATATAGAAAAAAATCCTCAGCATTTACAATTAATTAAACCAGAATTAGTAACCCGTATTCAATCCTTAGTTGCTGATGTAGAAATTGATCTGGATACACCACTATCAGACGAGGATGAGTAAAATTGTCTGAAGATCAACCCTTAATACAACCCTTAATAATTAATGGATGGACTATATTTGCTCATCCCTTGTTTTTAGAACAGTTAGAAGCACTGATCACACAAGTAGAAAATTTACGTCAGAAATATCCTCAAGAATACAAACAGAAAAACACCACAAAACGTTTAGCTGCTATTTTTAAACTTGCATTTAATGTCATTCCTCAAGATCCAACATTAAACGATTATCGTCAAGGTACAACCTTGGGAGATGAATATAAACACTGGTTTAGAGCTAAATTTTTTCAGCAATACCGATTATTTTTTAGATATCATCAACAGGGTAAAATCATTGTTTATGCTTGGGTAAACGATGAAAACACCAAGCGAGCATATCAAAGTAAAACCGATGCTTATCGAGTATTCCAAAAAATGCTAGAAAGTGGCAATCCTCCAGATGATTGGAATGATTTATTCAAAGAAGCAGAAAATCAAACTAATCGTTTAGAACAGATTTTCAAAACAGAGATTTAGGAAGGGATAACCAGGATTAAAAGATGCACAGGATATAGCTGTTAACTTACTGAAACATAACAGATATTTCCTCATCTGCGTTTATCTGCGTTCCCTAAAAATTAGGTGGGTAAAAAACCCACCCAATAAACCAGAAACTAAACCAAAGCGTTGAGATTTTTGGCAGTTTCAAAGAAATGAGCAACATTTTCTTCTGGTGTTTCTGGTAATACACCATGTCCCAGGTTAAGAATATGTCCCCAGTCGCCGGCTTTGCGAACGGTGTCCAAAATGCGATCGCGGATAAATTCTTTAGAACCAAATAACACACCCGGATCAAGATTACCCTGTACTTTCACGTCTTTACCCAGTCTTCTGCGTGCATCTGCCATATCCACAGTCCAGTCAATGGTGAGGATATCTGCACCAGAGGTAGCCATTCTTTCTAAAAGTCCTGCACTACCAGTCACTAACAAAATTAACGGTGTGTCAGGATGAGTTTGTTTCACCAAATCAAACACCATTTTTTGGTAAGGTAAAGCAAAGGTATCATAGTCTTGGGGGCTTAATTGTCCTGCCCAAGAATCAAACATCTGCACCACTTGAGCGCCACAATCAATTTGATAGCGCACATAATCAGCAATGGACTCAGCCAACTTAGTTAATAGCTGATGCAGAATTTTTGGATCTGAGAAAGCCATGTTTTTAATGATGGAATAGGTTTTAGAACCTTTACCTTCCACTGCATAGGCCGCCAAAGTCCAAGGAGCGCCCACAAAACCCAAAACCGTTGATTTATCGCCGACTTCTTGCCGTAAAGACCCCAAAATGGTCTTAATAAACGGTAAAGCAGCTTCAGGATCTAGGGGACGCAGGTTATCAATTTGTGCTTGTGTGCGAATGGGCGAAAAAATAATCGGTCCCTTCCCTTCCGCAATATCCATGTCAATACCCATACCAGGTAAGGGGGTGACAATATCGGAAAACAAAATTACGCCGTCGGGTTGAAAAGCTTTCCAAGGTTGCAGGGAAACTTCGATCGCAACTTCAGGAATTTCTGAGCGTTCCCGAAAAGAAGGATATTTCTCCCGCAAGTCCCGATACGCTTTCATATAGCGCCCCGCTTGTCGCATCATCCATACAGGGGGACGATCTACTTTTTCACCGCGTGCAGCCCTAAGGAGGAGAGGAACTGTTGAGGAAACACCCATTTAACACTACATCCTAAGTCACTTTTATATTTCACTGTTTAGCTTATCATCCTCAGATTACGCTTGAGTCCTATCCTCCAAAAGCTCTAACACTTGCTTTACTTAACTTAATAAAACGTTAAAATTGATAATTGAGGAGTCAGGAGTCAGGAGGTAAATATTTCTCCCCAGTCCCCAATCACCAATCACCTATTTTTCTCCCCAAATCACTTCTAACCGTTCCTGAGCTTGTTTTAGGGCGGCTTCAGGGGAAGATTTACCTAGTAATGTAGCTTCTATTGCTCTACCTAAACTATCAGAAATGCGACTATAACCAGCTATTGTAGGTCGAGAACCAGCCACAGGAATTTGGTCTACAAACACTTTTAACCAAGGTCTGGATTTGAGATATTCTTGGTATTCTGGGCTTTGTGCAGATTTGATATTTACAGGTAAAAAACCAGTACCCATTGCCCATTCGGTTTGAAATTGTTTACTGACAACAAACTCTAAAAATTCCAAAGCCGCTTTTTGTTTTTCTGGTGTAGTTTTCATTAAATAAAAATTGCCATTACCTATGACTGTCGCCCGTACTTTATTTTCAGGAATGGGAAACACACCAAAATCAACATTAGAGTTTTTAATATAAGTCCAGGGTCCAGTAATTTGCATCGCTACACGACCTTGAATAAAAGCATCTTCTTCATAGCCTCTTTCCGGGGGAGAAAGAGTTGCTGAACCATCTTTAATTAAGTCTTGCCAAAATTGTAATGCTTGAATAGCATCTGGATTATTTAAATTAGGATGGTTATTATTTAATATTTCACCACCTGCACCTAATAAAAAGGGAAACCAACTAAAAACAGTCCATTCTTGCTTGCCCAAAGGTAATAAAATTCCATATTGTTCTGGACGTTGATCGCCGTTGCGATCAATAGTTAATTTTTTGGCAACTTCCCTTAATTCTTGCCAGTTTTTAGGAGTTTCACTAATTCCCGCTTTTTTAAATAAATCATTTCGGTAAAAAATGCCCAGATTAGCAGTATAAAGAGGAACTGACCAGAGGTGATCATCTAATTGTAATTCCTCTATCACTTGCGGATAAATTTCCGATTTGGCCGCTGATTGATTAAACCAATCATCTAAAGGTTCAACTGCTCCTAATTCTACTAACTGTCCAGTTATTTGGGCAGAAAAATTTAAAATATCTGGAGCCGCATTACCTACCACTGCGGTTAATATTTTCGGTAATTGTTCCTCTGGTGTACCTGTGAAAATTGAGTCTACATGAATATGAGAATTTTCCTGATTAAATTGATCTACTAATTTATTGAATACATCCCGATTCACTGGCGGGTTAATTCCTTGCCATAAAGTCACATGAATGATATTATTATCTTTTTGAATATTCTGCTGACAACTAAATAGAAATAGGAAACAAGAAATTAAGATGATTACCGTTGTGAACATCCTCTGAGTGGAATTAAAAAACCGAATCCTGATAAATTTCATGTTGGTGGCTGAGAAAATTGCTGATTTATTAGGGATTTTCACTTTATCATTATATATCGTAATTTGTGATTTATATTCATTAACTCTCAAAATTTTATAGCCTAATTAAATGGCTACATATATCATGCTTGCACGCATTTAATCAAAGCCGCAATATATAAAACTCAGATTGGTAAATTAATTACCCAATGTCAAAGCAAAAATAATTAATCACTGGAGGCTGAAAAATTATCACAAAAATATAGTATTCCTATTTAATTTGTAGAGTTACTCATGTATGATGATAACTGCAATTTTTAATTGAGGATATTAATGATGAGTCAACCGACTTACAAATTATTATTTATGTCCACAGGTGTTGGTGCTTTGGGTTCAGGGTTAGGTGGTGGAATAGAAGTCACCCTCCCCAATATTGTCAAAGCAATGCAGCAAAGAGGACACACAATAGATATTGTTGCACCAGCAGGTTCTCGCAGTGGTTCGTTACCTTTGATAGAAATACCCGGAAATACACAAAATGCCGCCCAAGATCAAAAGTATGATGCAGAAATTGGCATTCCCACAAATTCAGTTTTAGCAAATATGTGGAGTTATGCTTATCAAGTACAGGGAAATTATGATTTAATTTTGAATTTTAGCTATGATTGGTTGCCATTATATTTAACGCAATTTTTTCCTCGTCCAGTAGCCCATTTAATTAGTATGAGTTCTCTACTGGATGCGATGGATGACATGATTGCCAAGGTAGCAACTCAGTTTCCTCATGCTATTGGTGTTCACTCAAAAACACAAGCTGCCACTTTTCCTTGCCCTGATGAATGTGTTTGTTTGTTTAATGGATTAGACTTGTCTTTGTATCAGTTTTGTGATCAACCTGGTAATAGCTTAGGTTGGGTAGGGCGCATAGCACCAGAAAAAGGTTTAGAAGATGCGGTAGCAGCAGCAAACACTTTAGGAATGCCTCTAAAAATCTTTGGTTTGATGCAAAATGAGGAATATTGGCAACAAGTTCGCCAAGCGTATCCCGATGCACAGATAGATTACCAAGGATTTGTCTCTACAAACGAATTACAAGCGGGACTGAGGGAATGTCAAGCTATGTTAGCTACTCCCCACTGGATAGACGCTTTCCCCACTGTAGGTTTAGAATCTTTAGCTTGTGGAGTACCGGTGATTGCTTATAGTCGGGGCGGTTTAGTGGAAATAGTGGAAGATGGCAAAACTGGGTTTTTGGTTGAGCCAGATAGTATACAAGGTTTAATAGATGCTGTTAAACGGGTACACACTATTGATCGTCAAAATTGTCGCCAGCAAGCAGAGAGTTTATATTCTTTGGCGGCAATGGGCGCTCGTGTAGAACAATGGTTTGAGAAGATTTTACACAGATAAGAAAAAATCAATAGTTTGCTTATTCCTTATCTGTTTTTACTGAACATGATATGACAGCAAAATATTCAAAATCTTTTGGGGTAAGCATCTTGCTTACCTCCAATTATTTTATGATACTTGGCGTAAACGTTGAGCTTCTGCACCAAAATTCGGATTTTCAATTACATGATTGGGTTGACTCCATTGAGAGTTTTTTGGTGTAATTAAGGAAAAGCAATCACACAAAATATCGCCACACCAATTAACTATTTCTTGGTGAAAACATTGTAAGCCAGCCTCTTGGGAGTATTGCTCAAATAGTTTAGCACTCATGCTTTCTGCTCGCCAATGAATGTTTTCTACCTCTAGCTTTCCAGTAGCGGGATTGAGATAATTGCCCAAGTTAGAATGATGGATAAATCCTACACCATTGGGTTTAAGTTTCAGGGCTATCTGTTGTAAATAGGATTTAATGACATCTTTTTCCACATGGACTAAGGAATCAAAACTAAAAACGAAATCAATAGATTCATCTTCAATCATGGTTAATGATTTTCCATCATTGACATGATATGTAATGTGAGAACAATCTGCAAAGCGTTCTTGACAAGCGGCAATACACTTTTCAGTTAAATCTACGATAATTAAATCTTGACAATAATCCTTTAAATATTGTGTACAACGTCCAAAACCAGGAGCTATTTCTAATATTGTTGTTCCTGTTTTTGTCTCAGGAATAAAGGTTTTAATTCGCGGATGTATAGTTCCAAAAAAACAGTTATCTGTTCCACCCCATGAACTCGACCATTCATTACCCTGATCTTTCCAATCGTAGTTAGACCATTTATTTAAGTTTTCCTGAACACTAGGCATTTTGATCTCCTGTCAATGAAAATATGTTAAAAATACGAAGATACAGCACTTAGGCTAGAGTGTGTACTTATGACTATGCAGCAGTTTAGGTCAATTTCCGATACAATTGTGAAATTGATGTGCTTTTAGGCATAATATCAAATATTACGCATGATTTAGCTAAATTATTGTATTCAGCAGGTAGAAAAATATGATCACACCACCTATTCCATCTTTTTTAAATAGCTTTTGGGAAGATGCTTTTAGTTTAAAGCAACATCTCCAGGAATTTTTAAGTTTGGATGAGCAAACATTAGAAAGTAAATTAGCTGCTGGTCAAAAAGAAATGGCTGAGTTAGGCCATAAAGATTTTGACTGGGAAAAAGCCACAGCTTTCTATCAGGATCAGGTAAAAAATGAGTATCTTTTTGAGCTTGGAGCATGGCATTTAAACAGTCATGATTATATTGGTAATACTTTACTATTAATTGCCAAATATGCTCAAGGTAGGGTATTAGATTTTGGTGGGGGAATTGGTACTCATGCTATTGGTGCTGCACTTTCGCCAAATGTTAAAGAGGTGTTTTATTTTGATATTAATCCGATTAATTGCGAGTTTGTCGAATATCGAGCTAAACAATTAGGGTTAGACAAAAAAATAATTTTGTGTCAAGAAATGCCTAGTTCAGAAATGTTTGATACTATTGTTTGTTTTGATGTTTTAGAACATTTACCAGATCCTATTCAACAATTACTTACATTCCATCAGTCTTTAGATGATGCAGGAAAAATCATTATGAATTGGTATTTCTTTAAAGGTTTTAATCAAGAATATCCTTTTCACCATGATGAACCAGAATTGCTAGATAGGTTTTTTCAGACATTACAAACTAAATTTGTAGAAGTTTTTCATCCTTATTTAATTACTGCTCGTTGTTATCGCAAATGGAGTTAATTTAAGGAATAATTTCTAATATTCCCTGATCTGCGTCTAATGTTGCTTGTACCCCCACAGGTAAAGCTGCATTAGGGCTATCATGACCAAAGGGTAAATCGGAAACAATGGGAATATTGAGATCAGATAAGCGATCGCCCAAAACCTCCTCTATACTCAAACTGGGTATATTCGGAGGTGCATCACACTTGGTAAAACCTCCCAAAGCAATACCGCGAACCTTAGATAGCATACCACTTAACCGCCATTGAGTTAACATCCGATCAATTCGATAGGGTGGTTCTGTCACATCTTCCAAAGCCAATATTACACCATCTAGATCCGGTAAAAGTGGTGTACCTAAAAGATGGGTTGCTACTGTGAGATTACCAGGAAGTAACACCCCTGTCACTGTACCACCACCCCAACCATTACCCTTTAAAGGTGCGATCGCTCGACCTGCTAAAATATCAAGTAACCGTTTTATTGACCATTCTGGCTCATCTTTGAGGGTAGTGAGTACGGGACCATGCACACCAGAAATACCAACTTTATAGAGACTCCAAAGCAGGGCTGTGATATCAGAAAAACCGATCAACCATTTAGGATCAGCCGTTTTTTGTTCCCAAGTCCAATTTTCCAAAATGCGGGTACTTCCAAAACCACCCCTAGAGCAGATAATACCGCGACATTCTGGATCATGCCATGCTGCGGCCAGTTGTTGACGACGGTGATCATCATTACCGGCAAGATAACCATGTCTACTTTCTAGATTATCGCTAATTTGGATATTGTAACCGTGCGCTTTCCAAATTTCTAGACTTTTTTCAAAAGCTGCAAATTCTCTTAACGCACCACTAGGAGCAATAACGCGCAATAAATCACCGGGTTTTAGAGGAGGAGGTAAGATGATGGGAGGCATGAATTTTAATTTATAACTAACCGCAAAGTACGCAAAGTTCACAAAGAAAGAACTCAAGCAAAAAATTTTTATTCAGTATTCATCTCAATTAAGTAAGATATCATACAGGACTAACTAAAAATTCCTCTTCTAACCTCTTTCCTTTGCGTTCTTTGTGTCCTTTGCGGTTCGTTTTCTTCTATTTCCTACAAATGAACCACGAAGACACGTTCACCGAAGGTGTTCCCGAAGGGTAGGAAGCGAAGAAAAGAGAGTTTGAGAGAGATTTTCAGTTATTTTGTAAGTTCTGAATTTCCAAATCTCTACAATAACTTACACTGTCCATGATGCCTTAAAAGATGATCGCATAAAACCAAAGCTACCATCGCATCAACCATAGGAACAGCACGGGGTAACACACAAGGATCATGTCTTCCTTTTCCGGCTAAAACCGTTTCTTCTCCTTCTTTAGTGACGGTTTTTTGTTCTTTTCTAATAGTGGCGGTTGGTTTGAAAGCAACTCGTAAAATAATATTTTCGCCGTTGGAAATTCCTCCTTGAATACCTCCAGAACGGTTGGTTAATGTTCTAATTTCTCCGTTTTCATCAATATAAAATTCGTCGTTATGTTCAAACCCTGTTAATAATGTTCCGTCAAAACCTGAACCAATTTCAAAACCTTTACTTGCAGGAAGTGACATTACTGCTTTTGCTAAGTCTGCTTCTAATTTATCAAAAACCGGTTCTCCTAAACCTTTGGGAACGTTTCTCACTACACATTCAACTACACCACCAATAGAGTTACCATCTCTACCAGTTTTTTCAATTAACTCTATCATTTGGTTGGCCATTTCCCCATCGGGACAACGCACAATGTTACTTTCTACATCTTCCAAGGTGACGGTGTTTGTATCAACATTTCCTTCTAAGTCTTTGATGCGTTTAACATAGGCGATAATTTCTACACCTGCAACTTGACGGAGAATTTTTTTAGCGATCGCACCAGCAGCTACTCTCCCTATTGTCTCACGCGCTGACGACCTTCCGCCACCTTGCCAATTTCTAAATCCATATTTTGCATCATAGGTAGCATCCGCATGGGAAGGACGGTATTTTTGCGCCATCTCATCGTAGTCTTGGGAACGGGTATCTTTATTTCTGACTAAAATTGCGATGGGTGTTCCCAGGGTTTTACCTTCAAATGTCCCTGACAATATCTCACAGGTGTCTGCTTCTTTGCGGGGTGTTGTGATTTTACTTTGTCCTGGCCGTCTTCTGTCTAGTTCAAATTGAATTTCTTCCGGGGAAATTTCCAGTCGTGGGGGACAACCATCAATGATAACACCCACACCGCCGCCGTGAGATTCGCCAAATGTCGTGATTCGGAAAAGATGACCAAATGTGCTACCCATGTTGTTGAGGAAATACAGTCTGAATTATGTATTTTACATGGTGTTGTACCAGAGATCATGCCTTTATTGCTGTGTCACAATAATTCAATAAATTCATCTACACTTAAACCTGCTTGTCGAATAATTCCTCGCAAAGTACCCCTATCTAATTCTTTATGATCTGGTACAGATATTGTAGTTCTCGGTTCTTCACGAACCAATATAATGTGACTTCCTCTTTGTCTATCTACAAAAAAGCCGATTTTTTCTAATGCTTTCACACACTCTAAACCTGAGACAATAGGTAATTTACTCACACCAACACTACCTCAACTGTATCTTCTGGAACAGGTTCACCTCTATCTTGTAAAACTTCAATATATAGAGATATTGCTTCTTCAATATTAGCTAAAGCTTCCTCACGGGTTTTACCCTGACTAATACAACCGGGTAAACTGGGTACTTCAACAACAAAATACCCATCTTCACCATGAGATAACAGCACTTTACGTTGAGATTTCATTGTTTTCATAGTTCAAGGATTTTTTTGATGGAATAAACAATCTGGTTCAATTTATTTTATTTAGGTAAATCATTTATATGATATAACATTATTTGTCAATTTGCCAAATGTATTTTAAATTGAGATTGGCATTGTTAACGCTATGTTGATTATGCAAATTACAAACCGTGATGTAAAATGGTTATGATATAAAGAAACTTCCAAAAATATACATTATGATGCAGTTTACAGTATTCTACTCTTGGCAATCTGATTTACCAAAAGAAACTAACCAAGGAGTAATTAAAGGGGCTATCGGAATAGCGAGCAATAAACTGGAAAATGAGTTTAAAGAAATTGATTTACGTATTACTTTAGATGAAGCAACACGTGATCTACCTGGAAGCCCTCATATACCATCCGCTATTTTTGATAAAATTGCATCTGCTGATGCCTTTATTTGTGACATAACTACAATTAATAAAGAAGTTATAGAAGCTATCAAAAACCTGCAAGCTACAGAAGGTAGAAAAAAGCCACAAGAAGTAAGAACTGTTCCCAACCCAAATGTAATGATTGAACTAGGATATGCAATTGCGCTTCTTGGTTGGGAGAGAATAATTAGGGTTTGCTGAATAAACCTAAAACCTTGATATATCAAAGGTTAGAGGCTGATAAACACAGAAATTAGTGCAAGGGTTTTGAAGGGTATACCGGAAAAAGTGTGCATTTTTGGGGATTTCAAGAGATGGCAAAGAAATTTTCAAATCTCCTCCTGACTCCTGACTCCTGACTCCTGACTCCTATGCCCTCACGGAAAGACTTTCTCAGCAACCCCTAATTATGTTATTCAATACATCCTATGGTGATTTAAAAGATGCACCTTTTGATATAGTTGTCAATCGCATTACTGACTATAATTCAAGTCCTAAAGCAGAATATTTTACAGAAAAGCAGTTGCAAGGAAATCAAAAACAACTCAGCCAGAAAATTCATGAAGCCTTAAAACTAATTATTGAAAAATCGCCGAATAAACCAAAATACAAAGCTGAACTTACCCCAGAAGAAATAAAGCGTAAGCGTGACATTTCCACTATTCAAACTATTCTGGAAACAATTCATATAACGAGTATTAAGAACCATATAAACGAAGCTCCACAAAAAGTTTATACTGAAATATTCTACTTTTATAACACTTTTGAAGGAAAATTGACGAGCGGAAACTACCACCTTTATGATGATAAACTTAAAGACTTAGTAGAGAAAGTTCATGTTACATGGGGTAAAACTCTTTCATACGGTGAACATTATCATTTTCCACCAGGTCGTTGTCTCTTTTTTCAAGTTCATGACTATATGCCATTAACCGACAAACAACAAAAAGATTGGAATGATATTGAAAAAGCTTTAAGAGAGCTTGAATCAGTATTTGATGAATTGCTGAATTACATTAGAGAAAATTATTTAGAAATTGATCTTCAAGAAACAACCTCTACAGCGTGGCGTGAATATGTTGATTTCATGAATGAAAATAAAAATGAATAAAATTTAATCATAAAAATTCCCATCCTGTAAATCCTTAAATCCTGGACATCCTGATTCAGACAAAAATAAATTTAAAACATCTTCTCAAATTCTGATAATGTTTCTATATATAATTCAACTGCTTCCTTGATATTTGCTTGTACTGCTTCTAATGAATCACCTTCAGATTGACAACCAGGAAGTTCAGGACAATAAGCATAATATCCATGTTCATCTTTTTCAATGACAATACTAACTTTATAGGACATAAAATAAACTTTCCTTGTTTACTAAAACATTGACTATCATATCATATTTTCCATTTGCCCATTATTTCGCAATATAAAAATGCGGTGTTTTGCTTCTTTCAAAATTTCTTGGTTATTTACATCAGTTTGTTTTGCACATTCTAACTCTAACCTTTCAAACAAATAACCATAAACCTCTAAACCCTTTTCATAATTTTCCGGTTGATGCAATAAATCATCACAAACCTTTAAAGTATCAAAAGCAAATTGATAATTACCCTGTTCACAATGATGATAAAAAGCATCAATATAATCTGTTAAATCATCTTCCCAATCCCAATTTTCCAGCCAATCACCTTCTATATCATCAACATAAAGATGAATATAATCAGCACCATAATTTTGCTTATCTAGTTGCAATTGTTGGGATGCTTCCAAATATTTCCAATCTATCTCAGAACTGGACTGATTATAAATCTTTACATCGTTAGTCATAATACTATCCAGGAAAAGGTATAACAGCAATAAAATTAGTCGGGCGATCGCTACTCTCTTTTAGCATAACATCAGCTAACTTGAGTAGATTGTTTGGACTGTTCACTTGATTATCATGAGCAACCAATAAAGCCCTTTTAATACCCCAACATGATAGAGTGTTATTCCATCGCTGCTGCTTATTTAGAAAATCAGGGTTGGGTTGTCCATCCTGCAAGTTAGAAATACCTGTAAGTTGAACAAAAATAGGCTCAAGTGTACTAGGAACATGACTAACAAGTAAATCTGTAGCCATAGATAAATCTAGAATGTAACGGTTAGAAGCACTCCCATCATTTCTAGAGTTGATAGTTTTAGTCAAATTTAAAATTAAATCTTCATCATTACCAGTATACTCGTCTTGTATAAGTTTTTCAATCCAAAAAGAAAATTTGGGATCTTCTTGACTCAACCATTTAGGTAAGATTACTGTATACCAGTAATACTCAGTTACAGATATATTCTTTTGTTGGCAATATCTTTCTCTTTCTGCTGGAGATAACTTTAAAAGTGGTTGGATTGTATATAGATAAGTTTCAATATCATAATAAAATTCATTCAGGAAGTCTATTAAAAACCGTTTTTTCTCCAAAATTTCGTTTTTATATTTAGATAGTGTAGTTCCAATTTCATTAATCCTAGCTGCTAACTTAGGTTCTATAAATAAAGCTTTCTTTTTTAGAAGTTGCAACCTGGGCTTAATCTCATTTGCTTGTAGTCTAATCCTGTTTTTGGTCAAGTCAAATCTCCATCAACCGTTATTAAGGTAATTTTATACCATTTTGTTTATTAAGTTTATCAAACATGGGTATTCCAGAAAAACATCCCATCAAAATTATTTAACATTTACTTTTGCAGTAACTAAAACGTAAAATATGTAATAATTCCTACCTTCCTGAAACTCCTTAAAATTTCCATCCTGTACATCCTTAAATCCTGGATATCCTGATTCTGACAAAAAAATACCCCCCATTTCTGGAGGGTATTTTCTTATTTAACTAAGCTTATTAAACCCAGTTTCAGATTAACCGTTGATTGCAGGAGCAGTCAAAGCAACAGGAGCAACTTCACCAGCAGCTAAGTCT
>NZ_JACJPU010000078.1:0-14122 GCF_014696235.1 Sphaerospermopsis sp. FACHB-1194
AGGACAGGCTCAGGACAGGCTCAGGACAGGCTCAGGACAGGCTCAGGACAGGCTCAGGACAGGCTCAGGACAGGCTCAGGACAGGCTCAGGACAGGCTCAGGACAGGCTCAGGACAGGCTCAGGACAGGCTCAGTACAAGTCGCTCAGTACAAGTCTTGCCCGCCAATCGTGTACCTCATGACAAAGGAAAGTGCTGTATTGAAATTGGTATTTAATTGGCATACATTGAGAAAATTCGTTTGCATATCAGGGCTAATGCAACTGTAATCATCATAATTAATGTAATTTTACCACCTGGTATCAATGATTGATAAATACCATCTGTTAACTTTTGTTTTTCTCGTTGTTGCCAACTCATAATTGCCGGAATAATTCCTCCTAAAATCGAAACACTAAATATTCCCGTATAGTCTAGAGCAGTAAAAAATATGCTGGGGTTTATTGTTCCTAAACTCATGGGTGGAAATAGCACAAGTGAGAAAATAGGAAACCGAGAAATTTGATTTTTTGTCATCCGAGAAATGTCTTGAAAGAAATCGACTAAACCGTAAACAAAACCGATAAATGAGGTGATAATTGCGAACTCTGAAAAAACAGTTAAAACTAATCCTAAAATTTCTCCTGCTTCTCCTGAAAGCAAAATTTGTAAGGGATCAAAAACACTGCCACTTTGTGAATTATTCTGGAGGATATCAGGACTAACGCTGCCTAAAATAACAGCATTCCAAGCCAAAAACATCATCAAAGGAATGCCAGAACCGATAATAATTGATTTCCTGATTTTTGTGATATCGCCTTCTAGTTGTGTCACCACTACAGGCACAACGTTATGATAAAAAAGAGCTACACAAATAACAGAAACTGCACCACCGACAGCTTGCCAATTTTGAAAGAGAAATTGTGAGCTTTTTACTTGTCCTGATCCTAGCAGCAATAATCCAAGAAAAGAAGTAATGACAATTGCCACAAAGGCACTATTTAATTTCTGAATAAATCTTTCTTTTCCTAAATAGAGAATGCCACCAAATAACAATGTAAAAGTTGTTGTTCCTATCCAGTTAGGTAAAATATTTTCTAACCCAACTATTTTAGTTAATGTCGATAATAAAATATCTCCACCTTTACTGATATACGCCACTAAAAGGGCGTAGTGCTTAAACAAATATGCACCACCAGCAATTCTAGATCCTGTTTTTCCCAATGTCTTTTCTACAGTTGCCAAAAAACCTATGCTAGTCATGCCTTCTGCACCCATAATATTTAAGGTTACTTCGGCAATTAATAAACCGGAAAATAAGGTGTATAACCAAACTGCAATAATGACAATTGTAGAGGGTAAAATACCCGATGGTAAAGTTACCGCAGGTAGGGCAAGAATACCAGCACCAACAGTAGTTCCAGCTATCAAAGCAGTGCTTCCTAAAACGCTACCTGGTTGATGATTTAATTTATTACCATCAAATTCCAGGTGAGAAAATAATCTGGTGACTTGCTTTTGTTCTGATTTGAGAACTTGATTCATGGGTTTTTGCTTAGATATCTGCCCAAAGCGGCAAGAAAATATTACTTGATATTACTTGATATCAGTAATTTTAGCAAAAATCTCTGATTTCCGCTAATTCCTCGTTTTTCTCGTTCCCATACAGAGTATAAGAATGAATTACAGCAGTTTTCATGTCTTTAGACCACATATTGATGCGAAACCTAAATCAAAATGTGTTTTATTTACCTGAAAATAGCTGTATTAAAAGCTCTGCCTTTATGGGATAGCAGAGTCAGAGACTCTGTGATGGCATTCCCAGTTAGAAACTGGGAACGAAATAACGAGATAAAGGGGAGGTTTTAAACTTTGAATGAAAAAATTGTCAATTGTCAATTGTCAATTGTCAATTATCAATTGATAACTGATTTTTTAAACAAACCGCTTTGTAAACTCATACATTAAATCTACTCTTCCTTTACGTAACATAGCGGGATCTAATCTTTCTGTAGTATTGCAAGTCATCAAAACCACTAAATGCTGCTTCATTTGTACACCAGATTCATCAATTACACTTTGGTACAAAGTCCCATCTAACAAGGCTAAAATATGTTCAGTTTTGTTGTTATATTGGGCTACTTCTGAAGCTCTATCTTGAGCTAAGTTATCAGCTTCGTTGATGATGATACAAATTTTCTCTAAATAGTTGGGTGGCACAAAGTTAGTAATGGCATCATGATCCAAAATAAAGATGACATAACCTAAAGGTACTAAAATTTCTTTGGCTACTGATTGTGTCCATGCTGTTTTTCCTGTACCTGGTTCTCCATGTACCACAATTGCTAATTGATTTTGATTGAGAATAGCTTGCTGCACTGAATCAGTAAAATCTTGAATTTCTTGGGGAAATGTGCGAATGGGAAATTGATTATGAACTTTACCGACACGGCTTTGATATCCACTTAACATCACTGCTAAATCATAAGTGGCTTTATTGATTAATGGGGCTAAATTTTTTGACATTAAAGTATATTGTCTGCGTCCCCGATCATAGGGGTCAATTTGTAACCAAATATCGTGTTGAAACCAGTAAGCATAAACGGTATTGACGACATCTAACCGTTCCCAACTAACAAATTTTTCGACGGGGAAATAGAAATCTCTTTCTGCATAATATTGGGTGATAATATCAGGACGTTCCAATAAACGTAGAACGCGCAAAACAGTAATTTCTTGCAATAAATTCAGTACATAATCAATAGGAATGCTGTTACGGCTGACAAATTGGACAATGGGAGTTTCTGTACTTAAAACGTCTTTATAACGATAATCTGGTGTGAGTGCATCGGGTGTGACGAAGTTCCAAAATTTCTGAAATTCACTACGAGTATAGTCAGAAGCTAAATTTAATATATTTGCCCACCAGGTATAATCTTTTCTGGCTAAAGCGTCTGCATAAAAACTGACTAGATTAATACTTCTTTGTGTTAACTCTTGAGTATCATTTAATATTAGTTGTTGGAAATAGTCCCAATCAAAATCACGCTGAAATGGTCGCCAACCACTAGCTAGTAGGTTATGACGATTGTTGTTCGCGGAACTACTATCATTATTTCGGAAATAGTCAAAATCCATAGGAGTCAGTAGTCAGTAGTGAGGATTAGAGGCGTTCCAGTGGAACGTCCGTACAGGAGTCAAACCTGGTTGATATTTGATTCTTGTTACATAATTAGTCTGGTATATCTTACAATGTAACTTTATACTACATAAATATAGCCACGTCAAGTATTATGCTTAAAATTGTTCAGTTTGAGCAAGTATCATATCACTTCTTTACAAACCTACAAAATACCATCGCAATTCAAGTAATATTTCTAGCAATGTTTATCGTCTGCTGTATTTAGGAAATTTCTCACTTGATGGGGGTATATAGCAATTTCGCATATATTGACAGCAAAATAAATCACTGAAGTCATAAATTTAACAGTTTATTTTCATACTGGATAGGATGTTTAATGCAACTAGTGTAATTTAATTTTTTGCTTATAGATATGTCAATAGTGATACTAAAGTAAATAACTATGCCTTTTTTCTCTACAAAGTTATTGTGAACTTATGAGGAAAATATTCTGTAATTTTGCATATAATCAAGGGGTGTCTACTAAAGCTATTCAGATTGAGTTGTTCTTTCCTGTTGAATGTGGGTAAGGATGATCAACTGAGTGGCAGCAAAACACTAGCTAATCTTGAATCAGCACGTCTTATGGTTTGTGGGATTATCGCCTAGTTTGACTATCAAGACGATAAAGCCCAATTTAATCTTCTGGAGACTAGATGTATCTGACACATTCATTCATGAGTGATGAAAAGAAGCAAAACTCTCAGCCGCCTTTGATTTTGGTAGTAGAAGATCATGATGATAGTCTATTACTACTTAGTTATACTTTGGAGTTACTAGGGTGTAGATTTATTTGTCAAAATGACAGTTACACTACACTCCTAGTAGCAAAAGAATATCAGCCAGACTTGATTTTGTTGGATATTCTGTTACCTGGGTTGAATGGTCTAGATGTTGTGCGATATTTAAAGCAAGATCCATTAACTCGCCACATTCCTGTTGTTGCTGTTACGGCTTTAGCTGGCAGGGAACAGCAAGAACGTATCCTGGGCGCAGGTTTTGACGACTATATCAGTAAACCCTATATGCTGGAGGATTTAGAGGCAATTATTCGTCGTTTTCTTGATCACAAATTTGAGCCTTATTCTCCGTTTGAACCATGCAGGTAAATAGAATCAAAATTTTTATGACTTCAAAATTTTTATGACTAATCTTTGCTGTCACAGGGTTTTATTTCTGACTCCTGACTCCTGACTCCTGACTCCTGACTCCTGACTCCTAAAAAATTAAGTTTCCTTTGGCAGTTTGATTTTGAATATACTACCTTTACTTAATTCTGATAAAAGTTCGATTTTTCCACCATGCGCTTCTATGATTCTTTGTGATAAATGCAGTCCTAAACCACTACCTGATCTTTTATTTCTCCCTTGACGAAATCGCTCAAAAATTGTTGCTTGATCTTCTGGTGCAATGCCATAACCAGTATCTTCAATTTCAATTACTACTTCACCTTGATGTGTTTTGGTGGGGCAAGTTTTCAAAATGCGAATTTCTACACCGCCTGTATCTGTAAACTTGATTGCGTTACCAATTAAGTTATTCAACACTCGGCGTAGTTCTAATCTATCACCTAAGACAATTCCTCCATGATTTTCTACCTGGTTTAACTCATGGGTATCTAATTTGAGAGTTAAGTTTTTCTCAACAGCAAGGGGAGTTAGTTCACTGATGACTTCTTCAGATATTTCTGTTAAGTCGCATTTTTCCAAATTTAAGGTCTTTTTACCTGCCTCGAAGCGATAAACTTCTAGTAAGGTATTGACCATTTGCATTAAATTTTGGTTACTGCGAATCATCACAGCGATCGCTTGTTTCATTTCTGGAGAAATTTTACAAAAAGTCTCCTGTTGAAACAAAGCTAACATTCGATCAGCTGCTACTAAAGGTGTGCGTAAATCATGAGTCAGACGCGAAACAAAATCTTCTCGCTGATGGGTCATTTTTTGTTGTTCATCAATACTATGCTTCAGTCGCAATAGCGATCGCACTCTGGCTAATAATTCATCAGTATCAAATGGTTTGCGAATAAAATCATCCGCACCCGCATCTAACCCTTCCACTACACTAGATTCATGAAAAGCTGTGATTAACAAAATTGGAATATAACCCAGATCAGGATTATCGCGAATTCTCCGTGTTACTTCATAACCATCCATTCCTGGCATCATCACATCTAGTAAAATCAGATCCGGTGGAGATTGTGCCACTTTTTGTAAAGCAGTTGCTCCATCTGATACTAAATCAATTTCATAACCCTCACTCTCTAAGAGTGTTTGTACTAAAATTAAATTATCTCTTGTATCATCAACGGCGAGGATACGATCAACCTTATCACTTTTGACAAAAGACATAGTTTATGTTTACAACTTTTTGGTCATTAATCTAAATTAATCTACTCTGGAATCTACACTTGGGAATTTACATGGAAGTTGACAGTAATTTAAAGTTTCAGATCAGGATATCCTAGCGAAACTTTATTGAATTGAAATGGTAGGTGAGGTAGATTTTGCTGAGAATAATAAATTCCATCATCACTACCGACATTCCAACTATAATTATCTCTAGTATTATCTCCCGCATGAGGTGATAATGAGATTTGACGTGGCAATTCAATTTTAAATACCGAACCCACTCCTAATTGACTTTCTAGAAATATTTTACCTCCCATCATTTGTACCAATGAATCAATAATTGCTAAACCCAGTCCAGTTCCTGGATATTTACGACTAATACCTTGATCTACTTGTCGAAATGCCTCAAAAATATGTTGATAATCTTGAGGGGAAATACCAATTCCTGTGTCTTTAATACTAATTGATAATTGATTTCTGGGAATTTCTTTCACTTCTACTTTAATGCTTCCATACTCTGTAAATTTAACTGCATTGGAGAGCAGGTTAATTAAAATCTGATGTACGCGCACCGGATCATTAAATACCAAAGTATTTTCTAATTCTATTTCCACTAACAAAGATAACTTTTTTGCTTCCGCTAAAGAACGAATTTCACCTACAGTATTATTAACTATCTTTGATAAGTCACATATTTCCGGTTTTAGTTCTAATTTACCAGCCTCCAATTTAGAAAAGTCCAAAACTTCATTCAATAACATCAGTAAATGCTTACCATTATTGAGGATACGCTCTACCATATCCGCTTGCTGATTGGTAAGTTGACCAAATTTAGGACGTAACAGTATTTGCGAAAAACCAATGATGGCATTCATTGGTGTTCGTAACTCATGAGATATGGTAGCTAAAAATTGTGATTTAAGTCGTGATGCTTCCAAAAATCTCAAATTTTGTAATTGAATTTGTTGCCTTTGTCTCTCCAATTCTTGGTTCTTCCGAATCAGTTGTTCATTACTTTCTTTAAGTTGTTGATATGCCAAATCTGCTTTCATTTCTGCCCGATATAACCGCATCGTGTTTCGCAAAACCAATACCAAATATTCTGAATTTAGTTGAGATTTAATCAGATAATCTGTAGCACCAGCTTGCAATAAATCAACAGCAATTTTTTCCTCTCCTTGAGCGGTGAGAATAACTAAAGGAACTTTGATTTCACAAGAGCGCAGCTTGTGAATTAAAGTGAAGCTATCTTGGTTTGGTAAGCAATAATCGAGAAAAACGCAGTCAAAATTAGTATTTTGGAGAGCAGAAAGGGCATTATTACCGTCGCTGACTTCACACAGTTCCATATAAACATCAGCTTTTGTCAGGGCTAGACGGACTGCCATGCGATCTACTTCATCATCATCTACAACCAAAATTTTCAGCGTCTCTTCCATTAGTTTTTATTTTCGCTGTCCAAAAGAGATTGAAGTACAGCATTTCTATTTTCAGATAGTAAGCATTCAGCTAAAACTGCTTTTTCAACTGATTTTCCAGGATGTTTAGGGGAGACTGATACTAAAATCAATTTCCTAATTCCTTGCTACAAATGCTCATAAATCCCAGATAATAGGTGATTACTGATTACTGACTGCTGAATACTGACTTCCAATACAGCAGCAGTCAGAACTAAAATGCTGTTAGTTCCAGGCTTTGTCAATCTCATTGTTTACTTTATTTACCTACAAGAAGCTGTATATAACTACAGAATTGACAATTTTTGTGTATCTCACAAAACGCTATTGAGTAACTCAGGTATTTTACACAATATCTAATTAATATTCTTTACATTCAATTTATCTTCCTCCACTTTTAGTAGTTTTAATTTGTTATGTTTTTAGCTGGTTGCAGAATCAAGTATTTGATTTTTTCTGCCATTTTTTTTTGATTGTGTTGAATCTCCTGGTTATAACTCTAACAAACGGAAAATTGCTCTCGTTTAATAAAAAATAATTTAAAAACAATTGGCAATTATCCAGATGAAAGTGATTCTCTATGAAATCTGGCAGGGTCGAGAGAAAGTAAAATCAAATACTTTATCCATCTCAACACAATTGTAAATGAGTAAATGATTTACCGTCCTCACCCATTAGTGAGAGTTGCATACAAACATTGTGTACCATCAGCTTGAGCAGTTTTACTCACTTGAACAGTAGTTAGTCTTGATTCGTGAGTGATTAATCATTCAATATTAAAAAGCTGTAAGTGCATATCTTGCTATTGCCACATAAGCGCGAATCATTAGTTTTAAGCCCTTGCCCTCGTTCATAGATAGAAAATTTTAAATTATCTGATGTTGTATGTGATGTTGGCGGAGCCTGTGGTCGGTACTATGATAGATGATGAAGTTACCAGTTGGTCATTCTGTTGATCATCTCTTGATACAGCACTTCCCAGTCTAATACTGTACCTCAAAACAAAGGAATCTGCTGTAAGTTTATGTCGCAAGAATCTTGTGCTAGGATAAAAATGTAAACCTCCTTGATTCAGCAAGCTATATACAAGGCTTTAAACTTGAATTTGACAGAATAACTAGAGTCAGATGTAATACATTTTCTGATCAGAGTCAGTAAAAATCACCCCCAATTACTGTCTCATTATTTACTACGTAAAAAAACTGATCTGGTGTCAAAAAAGTAATATCTCAAGTTTAGCACAAGCATTGTTGACAGAGTTGATGAGAAGAAAAAGACAAATTTATAACATTTAACCAACTCGTCAAGGTGAGGTAAAAGTATTCAAGGAGATTGGTAGAACTTAAAATTCAAGAAAAAATGAGAATAAGGAAGGCACAGTCATAACAAATAGGTTGATTGTCTGATTTTCCATTGGTTTCAATATTTCATATTTTCCAAAAAAATAGCCATATACCCGTAGCTAGATTTTTACTTCTATCCCAGATAAAATAAGTGAAATTTATTATTTCTGTCGATGGATGCAACCAGGTCAAAATATCATCTATCTTTAGTTTGGGAAAATTAGATCCAAATTAGATCCAAATTATCCAAAACTTGCATTCATTGTAAGAATTCAGGAGTCAGGAGTCGTAGGTGCGAAGCATTCGGGCGACCAATTATCAACTTTATGCAAAGGCTATTTTCCTGTAAGGGCGAAGCATTCGGGCGATAAATTATCAATTTTGATCACAGGTTATTTTCCGAATGCTTCGCCCCTACTTCGCCCGTACAGGAGTCAGGAGTCAGGGGTTAGAATATTTGTGTGCAGCAGGAATCCAGATGAGCAAGTTTGTTTATCAGTTTGTTCATCAATTATCAAGCATGACTCGAAAACTCTCATTCATTCTGAATCCTGTATTCTGTCTCCTCAATCCTTACCAGTCAAATTAAGTTCAAGTTAAGTTCAAGTTAAGTTCAAATTAAGTTCAAATTAAGTTCAAATTAAGTTCAAAGCAGCAGTCAGATATATAGTTGGGTGTAACAATGAATGAGATTAGCATTCTTTTAATTGAAGATCATGATTTAACCCGGATGGGGTTAAGGGCTGCATTGCAGTCACACGGAGGGTTAAGGGTGATAGGTGAAGCGGCAAATGCCAGCCAAGGATTAAAACTTTTGGAAACTGCCAAGCCAGATGTAGCAGTAGTGGATATTGGTTTACCAGATATGGATGGAATTGAACTCACCCGCAAGTTTAAACGCCATCAAGCAGAAACTGGGCAAAATAATACAAAAATTTTAATTTTGACAATGGATCATACAGAAGATGCCGTCTTAGCTGCTTTTGCGGCGGGTGCAGATTCTTATTACATGAAAGAGACAAGTATTAACAAATTAACTGAAGCCATACAAGCTACTTATGCTGGTAACTCTTGGATTGATCCAGCGATCGCCAATGTGGTACTCAAAAAAATGCGCTCAAGTTTACCAGGAGAAAGTCTCACATCTGATAAACCAAAGACTGTAAAAATTGAGGCTTTAGCTACAGAATATGAACAAGTTCTGGAAACCTATCCTTTAACTCAGCGGGAACTGGAAATTTTAGAATTAATTGTTGCTGGTTGCAGTAACGGTCAAATTGCAGAAAAACTGTATATTACTGTGGGAACAGTAAAAACTCATGTTCGCAATATTTTGAATAAACTTTGCGCTGATGACAGAACCCAAGCCGCAGTTCGCGCTTTACGTTCTGGGTTAGTAGGTTAATCGGTGACAGGTGACTGGTGACAGGTGACTGGTGACTGGGGAAGAAGTGATAGAGTTTATCCATCAAGTAAAACCTGTTCTCACTGTGGGCATAAAAAAGAAAATCTTTCTTTATCCGAAAGAATTTATTGCTGTGAGAACTGCGGTTTTGAGATAGATAGGGATCTAAACGCTGCAATTAATTTATCGCGTCTGGCTAAGGCGTGAAAGTCTACTGAGGGATAACTGCTCCCATGCTCCCGTTGAAGTAGAAAGTAAAGTCTAGTTTTGTCTCGGTTTTATATAGCAGGTTAAGTTAAACGTTCTTGCAAACATTCAGCAATACGTTTGGCAGCACCAGGTAAACCCATCCTTTTAACTCCATTTTCAGAAATTTCGTGTAAAAGATCGGGATTTTGTAGCAGGGACTGTGTTACTTGGGCAACTTTTGTTGGTTGGTCTACTAAAATTAGAGATGATCCTAGAAGACGACTTTGGGCTTCTGCAAAAGCAGGATTATATTGAGGACCTTTACCGGGAATAGCGATCGCTGGTTTGCCTAAACCAATAAATTGTTCTGTTGCTGTACCTGCCATTGCGATCGCTAAATCCCCCAAATGTAAACAATCATTATAAGCTTGTTGAGTGAGAATAAGATAAGCATTTTTTTGTTTAAAAATCAAAGCATGAGCATCAGCCAGTTGAACTGGAGATTGATCGCATTTTTGCCAACCTGGAATTTTTAAAGTTTGAGTAAAAATATTGCCATCTAAACCGGGAGCGATCGCACCTAAAAACACCATCTCTCGCTCCCGGAAACTCTCAATCAAAGCTGATACAGCGATCATCATCACTTCCCAATTATCATAAGCCTCACCTGCACGAGAACCGGGAAGCAAAGTCACAACCAAAGGACGAACAATCTCTTGTTGTTCAAAACTATCATGATCAAATCTAGAAGTGCCAAAAGAAGGTTCTAAACCATCCATCATAGGATTTCCCACATCAAAAGCTGTAATAGGCCACTTTCTTAAAATTTCTGTTGTCAGCGCATCTCTAGGAAACACCGCCCGACAAAGACGACGACTCATCAACCACCTTTCCCAAGGATGATAAATAGAACCTGAAAAATTTTCCCAACGTGTCGATTTTGACTTTCTGGGTAATAAACCCAACTCATCCCGCACATAATATTCAGATTTTGCCGTTCCCACAAAAGCATAATTAGCACCGCTGATAGCTGCAAACAAAAGTGGTACAATATCCCCCACAGCTAAAATCGCCTTTTGATTATCTAACTTTGTTTGCGAACTTACCCAACGACGCACCGCTTGAATCTGCTTCCAAGTCAGTTGTACCAAACCACCCTGGACATCCCGCATCAGTTGAAGACTATCCATATAAATAAAACCACCAGAAGGCATAGTCTTAACTTCACCAATACAAGGCACATTTAAATTTTGGTAAGCACGACCTTCACCCACTATGGGTAAAGCAAAAATATCAGGAGGAGAAGATAACTGTTGCAGTTCCTTAATGATCCGTGCAGCAATGATATCTTCACCATGACCATTACTTAAAACCAGTAACTGTAAACGAGAACTTTTATCTGGAGACTGCTTCAATAAAGGTAATTGAGATAGATCACGCATAGAATTTTGGATTTTAGATTTTAAATTTTAGATTTTGGACTTTAGATTGGGTCTTGCAATTTGTCATCATTAAGCCTGATAATGAATAGTACCAATTACCAAAACAACCAAAACACCTGTACCCAGATCCTCGACTTCTCAAAGAAGCCGGGGATCTTTTTAGATTTTGGATTTTAGATTTTAGATTTTAGATTTTGCACTTTAGATTGGGTCTTGCAATTTGTCATCATCAAGCCTGATAATGAATAGTACCAATTACCAAAACAACCAAAACACCTGTACCCAGATCCTCGACTTCTCAAAGAAGCCGGGGATCTTTATCCTCAGCGATCGCCTAACACCGTCAGCTTTTGTAGTAGCATAGTAGTAGCAAAAATCTAACCAGAAACAAAAAATTACAAATTTGGTCTCTTAATCCATAAGTATCTACAGCAAAGATTATCATTAATTATGCGAGTTTCTTCTGCGGCAATTTTTACCTTAGCTACTTTAGCTGTTAGTAATGCCACTCAGCAAGCCAATGCTGCACCGACTCAAAACACAAATCAAGAGCATAAAACCGCAACAACAGATGTGGTAATAGTGCCTGATGTAGAAACTCAAACAGCACAGGTAGAAACCTTAACAGCACCAGAAACTACTTATGCCATAGAATTTAGCTCTCAACCGATATTGCAACCAGTAGTTGTACGGACAAATATCAATAATTATATTAATAATAATAATAATAATAATAACAACAATAACAACTTAATTACAGATGCTAATTTAGTAGTTACCGCCACCAATGTCCAGATCATAGGCGCTAATGCAGAATTAGAGCAAATCATTCGTAAAGTTATTAAAACCCAAACTGGAGGAGGAACTAGTCAAACCCAACTTCAACAGGATTTAGCCGCAATTTTAGACACTGGTTTATTTGCTAATGCGACAGTTAACAGTAGCAATACATCCGCTGGTGTAAATGTAGTTTATCAAGTGCAACCAATAGTTGTACAAGCATTACAATTAACTGGTGCAAAAGTTCTTACTTATCAAGTAGCCTTAGAAAATTTCCAAAATCAGATTGGTAAAGATATCAGTCCAGCAGCACTTCAGAACATAGTACAGCAAATTAACCAATGGTATAAAGATAACGGTTATACCCTAGCCAGAGTATTATCAATTCAACCGAACCGTCAAGGTATCCTCACAGTCAATGTAGCAGAAGGTTTAGTAGGTGATATCAAATTTCGGTTTTTGAGTGAAGAAGGCGAAAAATTTGATCAAAATGGTAATCCCATCAAAGGACGTAGTAAAGCAGATTTTATCAGACAGCAACTCAAACTAAAACCCGGAAAAGTATTTGCAGAAGATTTAGCACGGCAAGATATCCAAACTTTATATAAATTAGGTTTATTTAAAAGCGTCAATGTTGCATTTGAAGGAGACGCAAAAAAACTAGATTTAATCTATGAACTGCAAGAAGTAGGAGCGCGTTCTATTAACCTGGGAGGTGGATATAATGCTGATGATGGGATATCAGTGATTGTTAGTTATAGAGATCAAAATGTTGGTGGTGTGAATGATACCTTGTCTGCAAATGTGGAACTAAACAGACAGGATGTACTGTTTAATACTAATTTTAACAGTCCTTATCGAGAAACCAACCCTGAACGTTTGGGTTATAACATCAAAACCTTCCGTAGAAGACAAATTTCCGATACCTTTGACGATAAAATCAAACTGCCGAATGGTGATAAAGTGCGGGAAGGGAAAATAGGCGCTAGTGTGAGTTTGCAACAAGAAATAGATGGTTGGGATGCTGCCTTGGGTCTTAATTATACTCGTGTTACCATCCGCGATCGCTCTGGAAATATTACCCCCAGAGATGCTAACAATAACCAATTATCCTTGAGTGATACTGGTGTGGATGACCTAGCTACCGTATCATTTACAGCCACCAAAGACAAGCGGGATAACCCAGTGCAACCAACTGAAGGTTCAATTCTCACATTCAGCACCGAACAATCTATACCTGTAGGTAATGGACAGATTACCATGAATCGGCTACGGGGCAACTATAGTCAATTTATGCCCGTAAATTTATTTAACAGCACACAACCCCAAGTATTTGCTTTAAACCTGCAAGCTGGTACTGTAGTGGGTGACTTACCACCTTATGAAACTTTTAACTTAGGTGGTTCTAACTCAGTGCGTGGTTATGATGGTGGTAAAGTAGGAAGTGGTCGTAGTTATGTGTTAGCTTCTGCTGAATATCGTTTTCCGATCTTCCCTATTGCTGGGGGTGTGATATTTGCTGATTTTGCCACTGATTTAGGTTCTGGTGATACCGTGATTGGAGAACCAGCTAATGTGCGAAATAAACCTGGTAGTGGTTTTGGTTATGGTGCGGGTGTGCGCGTTGATTCGCCTTTAGGTTTAATTCGTGCTGATTTGGGAATTAATGATCAAGGTGAAAGTCGGGTGCATATTGGTATTGGTCAGAAGTTTTAATTTGGTTGTGGTGTGTTAAATTTCTAAGTAATGAACCACGTTCTGCGAAGCAGTTCCCGAAGGGTAGAAGCAAAGGACACGAAGGGAGGAGGTTTAGAGAGATTTTCCGTAGGTTTTGATTAATTAGGGTAAAATTATAACAGTGTGTTGGTTTTGAGTCTATGCGTCAATGTCTTAATCCTGACTGTCTTTTTCCTAATCCTGATAATTTTCAATATTGTCAAAAGTGCGGTAATAAGTTACTTTTGCGGGAAAGATATGCACCTCAATCAATTTTAGG